>NZ_BAAKJE010000264.1:0-27438 GCF_059704565.1 Massilia sp. NBRC 108631 | reverse complement strand
AGGTCGCCGCGCTGACCAGCGCCCAGATGGGCGCGCTGAGCACCAATGTGATCGCCAACGGCCTGACCACCGCGCAAGTGGTGGCCCTGAGCAGCACCCAGGCTTCCGGCCTGAACTCGCGCCAGATCGCCGCGCTGTCGACCGCCAACCTGGCTGCCATGGAAACGGTGGACTTCGCCGCCCTGAAGACCGCCACCATCGCTGCCCTGAGCTCGGCCCAGATCGTCGGCCTGACCTCGGCGCAAGTGGTGGCCCTGACCACGCTGCAAGCCGCCTCGCTGACCTCGGCCCAGATCGCCGCCATGGAAACGGTGGACCTGGCCGCCATGGAAACGGTGGACTTCGTGGCCCTGAAGACCAGCGCCATCGCCGGCCTCAGCACTGCCCAGTTCGCCGGCCTGACGACCAACCAGGTCGCCGCGCTGACCAGCAGCCAGATGGGCGCGCTGAGCACCACCGTGATCGCCAACGGCCTGACCACCGCGCAGATCGTCGCCCTGAGCAGCACCCAGGCCGCCGGCCTGAGCTCGCGCCAGATCGCCGCCCTGTCGACCGCCAACCTGGCCGCCATGGAAACGGTGGACTTCGCCGCCCTGAAGACGGCCACCATCGCCGCCCTGAGCACCGCGCAGATCGCCGGCCTGACCTCGGCGCAAGTGGTGGGCATGACCACCGCCCAGGCCGCCTCGCTGACCTCGGCGCAAGTGGCCGCCATGGAAACGGTCGACCTGGCCGCCATGGAAACCGTGGACTTCGTGGCACTGAAGACCAGCGCCATCGCCGGCCTGAGCACCAGCCAGTTCGCCGGCCTGACCACCAACCAGGTCGCCGCGCTGACCAGCGCCCAGATGGGTGCGCTGAGCACCAGCCTGATCGCCAACGGCCTGACCACCGCGCAAGTGGTGGCCCTGAGCAGCACCCAGGTGGCCGGCCTGACCTCGCGCCAGATCGCCGCCCTGACCACGGCCAACCTGGCCGCCATGGAAACGGTGGACTTCGCCGCCCTGAAGACCGCCACCATCGCTGCCCTGAGCACCACGCAGATGGCCGGCCTGACCTCGTCGCAAGTGATCGCGCTGACCACGGCCCAAGCCGCCTCGCTGACCTCGGCGCAAGTGGCCGCCATGGAAACGGTGGACCTGGCCGCGATGGAAACCGTGGACTTCGTGGCACTGAAGACCAGCGCCATCGCCGGCCTGAGCACCACCCAGTTCGCCGCGCTGACCACCAACCAGGTCGCCGCGCTGACCAGTGGCCAAGTCGGCGCGCTGAGCACCAACCTGATCGCCAACGGCCTGACCACCGCGCAAGTGGTGGCCCTGAGCACCACCCAGGCCGCCGGCCTGACCTCGTCGCAGGTGGCTGCCTTCACCACGGCCAACCTGGCCGCGATGGAGACCGTCGACTTCGCCGCGCTGAAGACCTCGGCCATCGCCGGCCTGAGCACGGCGCAGTTCGCCGGCCTGACCACCAACCAGGTTGCCGCGCTGACCAGCGCCCAGATGGGTGCGCTGAGCACCAACCTGATCGCCAACGGCCTGACCACCGCGCAAGTGGTGGCCCTGAGCAGCACCCAGGCCGCCGGCCTGACCTCGCGCCAGATCGCTTCCCTGTCGACCGCCAACCTGGCCGCCATGGAAACCGTGGACTTCGCCGCACTGAAGACCTCGGCGATCGCCTCGCTGACCACGGCCCAGATCGTCGGCCTGACGTCCGCGCAAGTGGTCGGCCTGACCACGCTGCAAGCCGCGTCGCTGACCTCGGCCCAGGTCGCCGCGATGGAAACGGTGGACCTGGCCGCGATGGAAACCACGGACTTCGTGTCCCTGAAGACCACCGCCATCGCCGGCCTGAGCACCAGCCAGTTCGCCGGCCTGACCACCAACCAGGTTGCCGCGCTGACCAGCAGCCAGATGGGCGCGCTGAGCACCAACGTGATCGCCAACGGCCTGACCACCGCGCAAGTGGTGGCCCTGTCCAGCACCCAGGCCGCCGGCCTGAGCTCGCGCCAGATCGCCGCCCTGTCGACCGCCAACCTGGCGGCCATGGAAACGGTGGACTTCGCCGCCCTGAAGACGGCCACCATCGCCGCGCTGACCTCGGCCCAGATCGTTGGCCTGACCTCCGCGCAAGTGGTGGGCATGACCACGGCCCAGGCCGCATCGCTGGGTTCGGCGCAGATCGCCGCGCTGGAAACGGTGGACCTGGCCGCGCTGGAAACGGTGGACCTCGTGTCGCTGAAGACCAGCGCCATCGCCGGCCTGAGCACCAGCCAGTTCGCCGCCCTGACCACCAACCAGGTTGCTGCACTGACCAGCTCGCAGATGGGGGCGCTGACCACCACCATCATCGCCAACGGCCTGACCACCGCGCAAGTGGTGGCCCTGAGCAGCACCCAGGCTGCCGGCCTGAGCTCGCGCCAGATCGCCGCGCTGACCACGGCCAACCTGGCCGCGATGGAAACGGTGGACTTCGCCGCACTGAAGACCGCCACCATCGCCGCCCTGAGCACCGCGCAGATCGCCGGCCTGACCACCTCGCAAGTGGTGGGCATGACCACGGCCCAGGCCGCGTCGCTGACCACGGCCCAGCTGGCCGCGCTGGAAACGGCTGACCTGGCCGCGATGGAAACGGTGGACTTCGTGTCGCTGAAGACCAGCGCCATCGCCGCCCTGACCACCACCCAGTTCGCCGCGCTGACCACCAACCAGGTCGCCGCGCTGACCAGCGCCCAGATGGGGGCGCTGACCACCACCATCATCGCCAGCGGCCTGACCACGGCGCAAGTGGTGGCCCTGAGCACGGCCCAGGCCGCCGGCCTGACCTCGCGCCAGATCACCGCGCTGACCACGGCCAACCTGGCCGCGATGGAAACGGTGGACTTCGCCGCACTGAAGACCGCCACCATCGCCGCGCTGACCACCACCCAGCTGGGTGCGCTGACCAGCAACCAGGTGATCGCGATGACCACCGCGCAGACCGCAGCCCTGGGCTCGGCGCAAGTGGGCGCGCTGTCGACCGCCTCGCTGGCGGCACTGGCCACGGACGACGTCGCTGCGCTGAAGACCGCCAGCATCGCCGCGCTGAGCACCACCCAGCTGAACGCGCTGACCACCACCCAGGTGACGGCGCTGACCACGGCGCAGGCAACGGCGCTGACCAGCAGCCAGATCGTTGGCCTGGCCACCAGCAGCCTGGGCGCGATGGAAACGGCCGATCTGCGCGCACTGCGGACCAGCGGCATCGCTGCGCTGACCACCAGCCAGCTGAGCGCGCTGACCACCACCCAGCTGCCGGGCATGACCACCAGCCAGATCGCTGCGCTGAGCTCGACGCAAGTGTCGGCCCTGACCAGCACCCAGCTGGCCTCGCTGACCACGGCGCAGCTGGCGGTGCTGGCACCGTCCACGCCGCTGGTGCTCGACCTGAACGGCAACGGTGTCCAGACCCTGGGCGTCTCGTCCGGTGTCCAGTTCGACATCTTTGCCACCGGCAAAGCGGTCAACACGGGCTGGGTAGGCCAGGGCGACGGCCTGCTGGTGATGGACCGTAACAACGACGGCACCATCAACAACGGCGGCGAACTGTTCGGCAGCTCGGTGACCCTGGCTGACGGTAGCAAGGCGCAAGACGGCTACGCCGCCCTGTCCGAGCTCGACAGCAACGGCGACCGCGTGATCGACAGCGGCGACGCGGCCTTCGACAAGCTGAAAGTGTGGGTGGATGGCAACGCCGACGGTGTCAGCCAGGCCGACGAACTGCTCAGCCTGAAGGATGCCGGTGTGGCCAAGCTGAACCTGAATGCCGCCGCCAGCGACATCAACAGCAACGGCAACTGGGTTGGCCTGACCTCGACCTTCGAGAAGGCCGACGGCAGCCAGGGCGCCATGGCCGACGTCTGGTTCCAGACCGGCGTGGCCAAGTCCGCCGAGCTGCGCGACAAGGTCAGCGGCCTGGCCCAGTCGATCAACGCCTTCGCCTCGGCGCCGGAAGCGGCACCGGCCGGCGGCAAGCTGGAGATGCCTGCGCAGCAGAACGCATCGCTGGCAGCGGTCGGCAAGATGGTTGATGTACTGAAAGGCTTCGACGCCAACGGCAACGCGCTGGGCGGCTCCGCGCTGGCCAGCGGCAGCCAGACGGTGCGCGCACCGGGCCAGGTCGACAGCGGCAGCAACGGCTTCCTCGCGATGCCGAAGTAAATCCCGCAGCGGCAGGGGCGGCGACGCCCCTTCCGGGCCGGCGGCGACGGGCAACCGTCGCCGCTTTTTTTTATTCCGCGCCAAGGCGGGCACAGGTTAGAATCGCAGTGAGCGCGCCGCCGGCCCGCCTGCGCACAGTGCACGAATTCTCACGTTTCACAGACGATGCAAGAAAAATTCCCCCATACGGTAATCCAATGCCTGACCGCCATCGCGCAGCACCACGGCTTGCAGGTCAACCCCGAGCGTCTGATCGATGACTATGCGCTGCGCGGCGAGGAACCGGCCGGCGCGCGCCTGCTGCGCATCGCTGCCGAAATCGGCCTGAAGGCCAAGCAGTCGCACCTGAACTGGGACAGCCTGCTGGCCCAGGGCGGCGTGTTCCCGCTGATCGCGCGCCTGGACAACGGCAACGCGGTGATCGTGGTGGGCGCGCGCGCCGACGACGCCGACGGCAAGGTGGCCATCCTCGATCCGCTCGAAGAGGCCGCTGGCGTGATGCTACTCACGCGCGAGCAGTTCTGCACCCGCTGGCACGGCGACATCGTGTTCATCAAGCGGCAGCACGCGCTGACCGATCCCAACCAGCCGTTCAGCCTGCGCTGGTTCATCCCCGAGATCCTGAAGCAGAAGGCGGCCTTCCGCGACATCGCCATTGCCGCCTTCGCCATGCACTTCCTGGCGCTGGCCTCGCCCATCTTCTTCCAGCTGGTGATCGACAAGGTGCTGATGCACCAGAGCGCGGCCACCCTGAGCGTGCTGGCGGTGGGCATCGTGGCCGCGCTGGCCTTCGACGGCATCTTCAACTACCTGCGCCAGCTGCTCACCCTGGCGGCCACCAACAAGATCGACATGCGCCTGACGCGGCGCACCTTCGGCCACCTGCTGTCGCTGCCGATCGACTACTTCGAGACCACCTCGGCCGGCGTCATCGCGCGCCACATGCAGCAGCTCGAGAAGATCCGCGGCTTCCTCACCGGGCGCCTGTTCTTCACCGCGCTGGACGCCACCGCGCTGCTGATCTTCCTGCCCATCCTGTTTACCTACTCGGTCAAGCTGGCCATGATCGCGCTCGGCTTCACGCTGGTCATCGCCACCGTGGTGGCGGTCATGATCCCGCCCTTCCAGCGCCGCCTGAACGACCTGTACACGGCCGAGGGCAAGCGCCAGGCCATGCTGGTCGAGGCGGTGCACGGCATGCGCACCGTCAAGGCGCTGGCCATCGAACCGACCCAGCGCAAGCAGTGGGACCAGCGCTCGGCCGAGGCCATCACCCTGCATTTCCGGGTCGGCCAGATCTCCATCGCCGGCAACGCGCTGGTCGACTTCCTGGGCAAGCTGCTGCCGGTGGTGGTGATCGTCATCGGCGCCCAGGACGTGTTCGACCAGACCCTGTCGGTGGGCGCGCTGATCGCCTTCCAGATGATCACCAGCAAGGTCACGCAGCCGCTGATCGCCATAGTCGGGCTGGTCAACGAGTACCAGGAAACCGCGCTGTCGGTGAAGATGCTGGGCGAAGTGATGAACCGCGCGCCGGAGGGGCGCGGCGGCGCCGCCGGCCTGCGGCCGCAGCTGCAGGGCAGCATCACCTTCGACGCGGTGACGTTCCGCTATCCGGGCGCGGCGGGCACGGCGCTGGACCGCGCCAGCTTCACCATCAAGGCCGGCACCGTGGTCGGCATTGTCGGGCGCAGCGGCTCGGGCAAGACCACCTTGACCAAGCTGATGCAGGGCCTGTACCCGGTGCCCGAGGGCGTGGTGCGCTTCGACAGCTTCGACGCGCGCGAAATCGACCTGGCCCACTTGCGGCGCCAGATCGGCGTGGTGCTGCAGGAAAACTTCCTGTTCCGCGGCAGCGTGCGCGACAACATCAGCGCCGTCAAGCCGGACGCCACCTTCGAGGAGATCGTCGAGGCGGCTCAGGCGGCCGGCGCCGACGAGTTCATCGAGCGCATGCCGCAGGGCTACGACACCTTGCTGGAAGAAAACGCCTCCAACCTGAGCGGCGGCCAGAAGCAGCGCCTGTCGATCGCGCGCGCGCTGCTGGCCAAGCCGCGTATCCTGATCCTGGACGAGGCGGCCAGCGCGCTGGACCCGGAGAGCGAGGCCATCTTCATTGCCAACCTGTCCAAGATCGCCGTCGGCCGCACCGTGGTGATGATTTCGCACCGCCTGTCGACGCTGGTCAACGCCGACGCCATCCTGGTCATGCAGCGCGGCAGCCTGATGGACAGCGGCCGCCACGAAGAATTGTTGCAACGCAGTGAAACTTATCAGCACCTATGGAACCAACAAACAAGCCACCTGTAAACGCGCGCAAGGGACGCCAGCCCGACGTCGAGTTCCTGCCCGACGCCGATGAGATCGAGCTGCGCCCGCTGCCGCTGGTGGCGCGCGTGACGCTGCCGGTGCTGGCCGGCGGCCTGCTGCTGGCCGCGCTGTGGGCCAGCATCTCGCAGATCGACATGGTGGTGGTGGCCAAGGGCCGCCTGGTCAATCCGCTGCCCAACATCGTGGTGCAGCCGCTCGAGAATTCCATCGTGCAAGAGATCCACGTGCGGGTCGGCCAGATCGTGCGCAAGGGCGAGCGCCTGGCCACCATGGACCCCACCTTCACCTCGGCCGATGAAGCCCAGCTGCGCGCCCGCCTGGCCAGCCTGAGCACCCAGCAGGAACAGCTGGCCGCCGAGCTCAAGGGCGGCAGCGTGAGCGCCGGCGTCAACGCCGACGGCCAGCTGCAGCAGCGCCTGTCCGAGGAGCGGCGCGCCAACTACCTGGCCCAGGTCAACCGCATCGACGAGAACATCCTGCGCCAGCGCGCCGCGCTGGAAACCAACCGGCGCGACCTGCAGGTGCTCAACGCGCGCCTGGCCTCGGCGCAGGAAATGGAGACCATGCAGCAGCGCCTGGTGGACCAGCAGTTCGGCGCCCGCGTCAAGCTGCTCGAAGCGCGCGACAAGCGCCTCGAGATCGAGCGCGACCAGCTGCTGACCAAGAACCGCGAACAGGAAATCCTGAAGGACATCGCCGGCCTGCAGGCCGAGAAGTCGGCCTTCGACCGCGGCTGGCGCCAGAAGACCATGGAAGAGATGCTGACCATCTCGCGCGACCGCGCCGACGTGGCCGAGCAGCTGCAAAAGGCCGACAAGCGCCACGCGCTGGTGAGCCTGCAGGCGCCGTCCGACGCGGTGGTGCTGGAGATCGCCAAGCTGTCGCCCGGCTCGATCGCGCGCGGCACCGAGAACTTCTTCACGCTGGTGCCGCTGGCCGCCGAGCTGGAGGCCGAGGTGCAGATCGACGCGCTGGACGTGGGCTACATCAAGCCCGGCGACCCGGTGCATATCAAGATCGACGCCTTCCCCTTCCAGCGCCACGGCGCGCTGGACGCCAAGGTGCGCACCATCAGCGAGGACGCGTTCCGGCGCGACAGCAGCCAGCCGCAGGCGCCGGACTCGTATTACCAGACCCGCTTGACGCTGAGCAAGAAGCCGCTGCGCGCCATGCAGCCGCAGTCGCGCTTGCTGCCCGGCATGACCCTGTCGGCCGAGATCGTGGTGGGCCAGCGCTCGGTGATGTCCTACCTGATCTGGCCGCTGACCAAGACGCTGGACGAATCGATCCGCGAGCCGTGACGCGGCGCCGGCAACGGCGCCGCCAATTTCCTCCCCGGCGCGCCGGAAGACGCGGCATAATAGTGAGAGAACAGAGTGAACAGCGGCGGTTGCCCTTGCGGCCGCGCGCAGGCCTTTTGAATGGATGACCATGCTGAACAATAAGACGATCCTGATCACCGGCGGTACCGGCTCCTTTGGCAAGCAATTTGTGAAGACCATCCTGGCGCGCTACCAGCCGAAAAAGGTCATCATCTATTCGCGCGACGAGCTCAAGCAATACGAAATGGCGCAGACCTACAACGCCCCGCAGATGCGCTACTTCATCGGCGACGTGCGCGACCAGGCGCGCCTGCTGCAGGCCATGGACGGGGTCGACTACGTGATCCACGCGGCCGCGCTGAAGCACGTGCCGGTGGCCGAGTACAACCCGATGGAGTGCATCAAGACCAACATCTACGGCGCCGAGAACGTGATCCACGCGGCGCTGGCGGCCGGCGTCGAGCGCGTCATCGCGCTGTCGACCGACAAGGCGGCCAATCCGATCAACCTGTACGGCGCCACCAAGCTGGCGTCGGACAAGCTGTTCGTGGCCGCCAACAACATGGTGGGCAGCCGTCCGACCCGTTTCGCCGTGGTGCGTTATGGCAATGTGATCGGTTCGCGCGGTTCCGTGGTGCCGTTCTTCCGCAAGCTGCTGGACGAGGGCGTGACCGAACTGCCGATCACCGACGAGCGCATGACGCGCTTCTGGATCACGCTGCAGAACGGCGTCGACTTCGTCATCAACAATTTCGAGCGCATGCACGGCGGCGAGATCTTCGTGCCGAAGATCCCCTCGGCCACCATCACCGACCTGGCGCTGGCCATGGCGCCGCAGCTGCCGCGCAAGGTGATCGGCATCCGCCCCGGCGAGAAGCTGCACGAAGTGATGTGCCCGCTGGACGACGCCCACCTGACCCTGGAGTTCGCCGACCACTACGTGATCAAGCCCTCGATCACCTTCTCCGAAGGCGTCGACTACGCGCACAACAAGCGCGGCGAAACCGGCACCCTGGTGGCCGACGGCTTCGAGTACAGCTCCGGCACCAACCCCGACTTCCTGACCGTGGCGCAGATCCAGGCGCTGATCGCCCAGGGCAGCCCGGCATGATTCCCTACGGCCGCCAGTCGATCACCGAGGACGACATCGCGGCGGTAGCGGCGGTGCTGCGTTCGGACTGGATCACGCAGGGCCCGTCCATCACCGCCTTCGAGAACGCGCTGGCGCGCTACTGCGGCGCGGCGCACGGCGTGGCCGTGGCCAACGCCACCGCCGCGCTGCACATCGCCTGCCTGGCGCTGGACGTCGGCCCGGGCGACCTGGTGTGGACTTCGCCCAACACATTCCTGGCCTCGGCCAATTGCGCGCTGTACTGCGGCGCCGAGGCGGACTTCGTCGACATCGACCCGGCCACCTACAATATGTGCCCGCAGGCGCTCGAGCGCAAGCTGGTGGCCGCGCGCGCGGCCGGGCGCCTGCCCAAGGTGGTGATTCCGGTGCATTTCGCCGGCCAGTCCTGCGACATGGCGGCGATTGCCCGCCTGGCGCGCGAATACGGCTTCAAGGTGGTGGAAGACGCCTCCCACGCGGTGGGCGCGGACTACCTGGACGGCAAGGTCGGCAGCTGCCAGTACAGCGACCTGGCCGTGTTCAGCTTCCACCCGGTGAAGATCCTGACCACCGGCGAGGGCGGCATGGTGATGGCGCGCGACGCGGCGCTGGCGCAGCGCCTGCAGCAGCTGCGCTCGCACGGCATGGTGCGCGACGCGGCCCTGTCCGAACAGCACGGCGCCTGGTACTACGAGCAGCACACGCTGGGCTACAACTACCGCATCACCGACATCCAGGCCGCGCTCGGCCTGTCGCAGCTGGGCCGCCTGGACAGCTTCGTGGCGCGCCGCCGCGCGCTGGCCGCGCGCTACGACGCGCTGCTGGCCGGCCTGCCGCTGCAATGCCCGCGGCAAAGCCCGGACGGCCGCTCGGCCTTCCACCTGTATCCGGTGTGGATCGACGAGGCCGCCGCCGGCCGCAGCCGGCGCGCCGTGTTCGACGGCCTGCGCGCGGCGGGCATCGGCGTCAACGTGCACTACATCCCGGTGCCGAACCAGCCCTACTACCAGGCGCGCGGCTTCCAGCCGGGCCAGTTCCCGGCCGCCGAGCGCTACTACGCCGGCGCCATCAGCCTGCCGATGTACTACAGCCTCAGCGACGCCGAGCAGGACCAGGTGGTGGCGGCGCTGCGCCGGGTGCTCGCATGAGGCTGGCGATCATCCCCGCGCGCGGCGGCAGCAAGCGCATTCCGCGCAAGAACATCAAGCCCTTCGCCGGCAAGCCCATGATCGCCTACGCGATCGAGGCCGCGCGCGCCTGCGGCCTGTTCGACCGCGTGCTGGTGACCACCGACGACGACGAGATTGCCGGCATCGCGCGCCAGCACGGCGCCGAGGTGCCCTTCATGCGGCCGGCCGAGCTGTCAGACGACCACGCCGGCACGGTGCCGGTGATCGCCCACGCGATCCAGGCTTGCGCCGCGCTGGGCTGGCAGGCGGCCCAGGTGTGCTGCATCTATCCCGGCGTGCCGCTGCTGCGCGTGGCCGACCTGCGCGCCGCGCACGCGCTGCTGGACGCCGGCGACGCCGATTACGCCTTCACCGTGGCGCCGTTCCCGGCCGCCGTGCAGCGCGCCTTGCGGCGCGGCGCGGACGGCAAGATGGCGCCGTTCCAGCCCGAATACGTGCGCACCCGCACCCAGGACCTGGAGCCGGGCTATTACGACGCCGGCCAGTTCTACTGGGGCACGGCCGAAGCCTGGCTGCGCGGCCAGTCGCCGCACGAGAACGGCAAGGGCCTGGTGATCCCCGAGTGGCGCGCGGTCGACATCGACACCCCGGACGACTGGCGCCGCGCCGAATTGTCCTTCCACGCCTTCGCGGCGGCGGAAGACTGAGCGCCGCGCCGGCCTGTGCCCCCGTCATGAAGGTCGTCATCCGCTGCGACGCCGCGCCGGCCATCGGCACCGGCCACGTGGTGCGCTGCCTGACGCTGGCCGAACGCCTGCGGGCCGGCGGCGCGCAAGTGCGTTTCATCTGCCGCGCGCATCCCGGCCACATGGCCGGCGCCATCGCCGCGCGCGGCTTCGCGGTCGGGCTGCTGCCCGCGCCCGCCGCCGCCAATCCCGCCCCCGCCCCCGCCCAGGCCGAGCCGCCAGCGCCCGCGCACGCCGCCTGGCTGGGCGCCGGCTGGCAGCAGGACGCGGCCGACACGCTGGCCGCCATGGCCGAGGGGGGCGATGCGCGCCCCGACTGGCTGATCGTCGACCATTACGGCATCGACGCCGCCTGGCAGCGCGCCGTGCGCCCGGCGGTGCAGCGCCTGATGGTGATCGACGACCTGGCCGACCGCCCCCACGACTGCGACCTGCTGCTGGACCAGAACCTGGCTGACGCCGGCGCCGCGCGCTACGCCGGCCTGGTGCCGCCGCACTGCCAGCTGCTGTGCGGCCCGCGCTACGCCTTGCTGCGCGACGAATTCGCGCAGGCGCGCGCCGCGCTGGCGCCGCGCAGCGGCCGGCTGCAACGCCTGCTGGTGTTCATCGGCGGCGCCGACTTGCACGATGAAACCGGCCGCGTGCTCGACGCGCTGGCCGAACTGCACGCGGCCGGCCAGCCGCTGGCGGCCGACGTGGTGGTGGGCGCGGCCTACGCCGCGCACGAAGCGCTGGCGGCCCGCTGCGCCGCGCTGCCCGGCGTGCGCCTGCACCGCCAGGTGTCCAATATGGCCGAGCTGATGGCCGGCGCCGACCTGGCCATCGGCGCCGGCGGCGGGGCCATGTGGGAGCGCTGCAGCGTGGGCCTGCCGGCCATCGTGCTGGCGGTGGCCGGCAACCAGCGTCCCGGCTGCGAAGCCATGGGCCGCGCCGGCGCCGCGCTGTATGTGGGCGGGCCCGGGCCGGACAGCGGCGCGCGCCTGCTGGCCGCGCTGCGCCTGGCCTGCGCCTCGCCATGGCTGCTGCAGCACCTGGCGGCGGCCAGCCTGGCCCTGGTGGACGGCCAGGGCGCCGCGCGCGTGGCGCGCCGCCTGGCCGCACTGCCGCTGGCGGCCGGCCTGCGCCTGCGCCCGGCCGCCGCCGCCGACTGCGACGCGGTCTGGGCCTGGCGCAACGACGACACCGTGCGCCGCCATTCCGGCGACAGCGCCGCGCTGCCGCTGGCGGCGCACCGCCAGTGGTACGCCGGCGTGCTGGCCGACCCCGAGCGCCAGCTGCTGCTGGCTGAAATCGGCGCTGAAGTGGCCGGCGTATTGCGGTATGATCGCAAGCAGAACCAGGCCACCATCTCGGTCTATCTGACGCCGGCATTCCTGGGCAAGGGCATCGGCCCGGCCCTGCTGGAGCAGGGCAGCGCCTGGGTGGCGCGTCACTGGGCCGGCGTGGACACCATCGAGGCCCTGGTGCGGCCGCAAAACCTGGCCTCGGCCGAAGCATTCGCCACTGCGGGCTTCAGCCTGGAATTCGACATTTACCGGCTGCGCATCAAGCCCTGACCGAGCCGTAACCGAGACGTAACCAAGGCATCCACCATGCAAATCCAGAACCGTACCATCGGCCCCGGCGCCGCTCCCTTCATCATCGCCGAGATGTCGGGCAACCATAACCAGTCGCTCGACCGCGCCCTGGCCATCGTCGACGCGGCCGGCAAGGCCGGCGCCCACGCGCTCAAGCTGCAGACCTACACCGCCGACACCATGACCCTGGCGCTCACCAGCGGCGAGTTCACCATCCGCGACGAGAACAGCCTGTGGCAGGGCCGCAACCTGCACGCGCTGTACCAGCAGGCCTACACGCCGTGGGAATGGCATGCGCCCATCATGCAGCGCGCGCAGGAACTGGGCATGATCTGCTTCAGCACCCCGTTCGACGAGACCGCCGTGGACTTCCTGGAAAGCCTGGACGTGCCGTGCTACAAGATCGCGTCCTTCGAGAACATCCACCTGCCGCTGATCCGCAAGGTGGCCGCCACCGGCAAGCCGCTGATCATGTCGACCGGCATGGCCAGCATCGCCGAGCTGGACGAGGCGGTGCGCACCGCGCGCGCGGCCGGCTGCCAGGACCTGATCCTGCTCAAGTGCACCAGCACCTATCCGGCCACCCCGGCCAACACCAATGTGCTGACCATTCCGCACATGCGCAACCTGTTCGGCTGCCAGGTCGGCCTGTCCGACCACACCATGGGCCTGGGCGCCTCGGTGGCGGCGGTGGCGCACGGCGCCACCGTGATTGAAAAGCACTTCACGCTGCGCCGCGCCGACGGCGGCGTCGACTCGACCTTCTCGATGGAGCCGGAAGAGCTGGCCGCGCTGGTGGTGGAAACCGGGCGCGCCTGGGAATCGCTGGGCCAGGTCACCTACGGCCCCACCGAGGCGGAGAAGAAATCGCTGGTGTTCCGCCGCTCCATCTACATCGCGCAGGACATCGCGGCCGGCACCGTGCTGACGCAGGACAACCTGCGCTGCGTGCGTCCCGGCCTGGGCCTGCCGCCCAAGTATTACGATTTGCTGCTGGGCCGCAAGGTCAACCGCGACGTGGCGGCCGGCACGCCCATGAACTGGGACCTGCTCGGTGGCTGATCCCTGGCGTGTGCTGCTGGTGGGGCTGGGCCAGATCGGCCTCGGCTACGACCTGCAGCTGGACGACAGCAGCGTCTATTCGCACGCGCGCGCCTTCGCCCGCCATCCGGACTTCGTGCTGGCGGCCGGCGTGGACGGCGACGCCGCCGGCCGCGCCGCCTTTGAAGCGCACTACCGCGCCCCGGCCTACGCCAGCGTGGCCGACGCGCTGGCGGCCGGGGTGGCGGTGGACGTGCTGGTGGTCGCCGTGCCCACCGCGGCCCACGGCAGCGTGCTGCGCGCCGTGCTGGCCGAACGCGCGCCGCGCGCGGTGCTGTGCGAAAAGCCGCTGGCGCCCGGCCTGGACGAGGCGCGCGCCATGGCCGCGCTGTGCGAAGCGCGCGGCAGCGCCCTGTACGTAAACTATATGCGCCGCTCCGACAGCGCCGTGATCGAAGTGGCGCGCCGCCTGCACGGCGGCGCCATGGCCGGCCCGGTCAAGGGCGTGTGCTGGTACTCGAAAGGCTTGCGCCACAACGGCTCGCACTTCGTCAACCTGCTGGAGTACTGGCTGGGGCCGCTGAACGGCCACCGCCTGCTGCAGCCGGGCCGCCGCTGGGGCGAGGACGACGCCGAGCCGGACGTGCAGCTGCAGTTCGCGCGCGGCAGCGTGCTGCTGCTGGCCGCGCGCGAGGAAGACTTCTCGCACTACACCATAGAGCTGGTGGCCGGCAACGGCCGCCTGCGCTACGAGCAGGGCGGCCGCCTGGTGCAGTGGCAGCCGGCC
This sequence comes from Massilia sp. NBRC 108631, assembly GCF_059704565.1. Taxonomy (NCBI): domain Bacteria; kingdom Pseudomonadati; phylum Pseudomonadota; class Betaproteobacteria; order Burkholderiales; family Oxalobacteraceae; genus Massilia; species Massilia sp. NBRC 108631. Next base: position 13,194 of record NZ_BAAKJE010000264.1, on the reverse strand, counting down.
GTGGCCGGCGCGCTGGCCGGCTACCGCGCGCTGGCGCCGGAACCCGAAGTGCTGGCCAGCGGCATGCAGCAGTACCAGTACCACGTGGCCGAGCAGCTGGCCGCCGCGCTGGGCGGCCGCCCGCACGTGCTGTGCGGCGGCGCCGACGCGCTGGCCACGCTGCAGCACGTGCAGACTATCATCGATGAATGTACCCGCACTTAAAGGACTAGCATGAAAAACCTCGCCATCGCCGGCGGCGCGCCGCTGCGCACCGCGCCCTTCACCCTGCGCCGCACCATGGGCGCCGAGGAAAAGCAAGCCGTCAACGAGGTGATGGACAGCGACCAGCTGTCGTCCTTCTTCGGCAGCCCCGGCGACCAGTGGCTGGGCGGCCCCAAGGTCAAGGAATTCGAACGCAAGTGGGCCGAGCGCTACGGCTTCCGCCACGCCATCTCGGTCAACTCCTGGACCACCGGCCTGATGACGGCGGTCGGCGCCATGGGCATCGGCCCGGGCGACGAGGTGATCGTCTCGCCCTACACCATGTCGGCCAGCGCCACCGCCATCCTGTTCTACGGCGGCATCCCGGTGTTCGCCGACGTCGACCCGGACACCTACAACCTGACCGCCGAGACCATCGCCGCGCGCATCACGCCGCGCACCCGCGCCATCATGCTGGTGCACATCTTCGGCCAGGCTTGCGACATGGACCCCATCATGGCGCTGGCGCGCCAGCACGGCCTGAAGGTGATCGAGGACGGCGCGCAGTCGCCGGGCGTGCTGTACAAGGGCCGCCCGGTGGGCGCGATCGGCGATATCGGCGGCTTCAGCCTGAATTATCACAAGCACATCCATACCGGCGAAGGCGGCATGCTGGTCACCAACGACGACCAGGTGGCGCTGCGCTGCCAGCTGATCCGCAACCATGCGGAAAACCTGGTCGAGGCGCACGGCGTGCAGGACTTGACCAATATGATAGGCAGCAACTACCGGCTGACCGAGCTGCAGGCCGCCATCGGCATCGTGCAGCTGGACCGGCTGGACGCCTACCTGGTGCGGCGGCGCAAGCTGGCGCTGCGCCTGGAGCAGCAGCTGGCCGGCATCCCCGGCCTGCAGACCGCGCGCCTGGCCGAGGGCGCCGAACATGCCTACTACGTCTACCCGATCAAGTACGACGCGGCCGTGACCGGCATTCCGCGCGCGCTGTTCGTGCGCGCCGTCAACGCCGAACTGCCGGCGCCCGGCCACCCCGAGCAGATCGGCCTGTCGCCGGCCTATGTGCGCCCGCTGTACCTGGCGCCGGTCTACCAGCAGCAGATCGCCATCGGCAGCAAGGGCTTCCCGTGGACCATGAACCCCGGCGTCAAGTACGACTACGGCAAGGGCTTGTGCCCGGTGGTCGAGCGTCTGCACGAAGAGCAGATGCTGCTGACCATGCTGGTGCGCGAACCGCTGGAGGAGGCCGACATCGACGACTTCGCCGCCGCCATCCGCAAGGTGTTGCGCCACAAGGATGAATTGCCCACCTGAACTAAGGGGCCATGCTTGCGCTGACTGGGGGAATTGGTTAACCTAGGCGAAAGCATGAGGGCGCTGGCCCGATCGGACACACTATGCAAGAGCAGGAAGAGGAACGTGGCTTGCTGCTGCAAGGGCAACACGTCACGCTGGAGCCGTTTACCGCCGACAGCATCACGCCGGACTATGTGGACTGGCTGAACGACCACGAGCTGATGAAGTTCAGCAACCAGCGCTTCCGCCGGCACAGCGCCGACAGTTGCCGCGCCTACGTGGCCAGCTTTGCCGGCAGCGGCAACCTGTTCCTCGCCATCCGCCACCAGGGCCGCCTGGTGGGCACCATGTCGGTCTACCGCTCGGCGGTGCACGGCACGGCCGACATCGGCCTGATGATAGGACGCGGCGGCGGGGGACGCGGCTGGGGCCGCGACGCCTGGGCCACCATGCTGGCCTACCTGCTGGCGCGCGGCACGCGCAAGGTCACCGGCGGCACACTGCGCTGCAACAGCGCCATGGTGCGCATCATGCAAGCCTGCGGCATGCAGGCCGACGGCGTGCGCGCCGCCCAGGAACTGGTCGACGGCCAGCCGCAGGACGTGTTGTATTTCGCCAGTTTTCAGGCCGCATGCTGACCCCCCTGCCATCCGCTTGTCCGCCGGCGCCGCTGTGCGCGCCGCTGGCGCTGGTCGCGCACGACGCCGGCGCCGCCAACCACCTGCTGGCCTGGTACGACGCCGGCCTGCTGGGACCGGCGCACCGGGTGCGGCCCTGCCTGGCCGGCCCGGCGCTGGCGCTGTGGGGCGGGCGCGGCCCGGTGCTGGAACTGGCGCAGGCGCTGGACGGCGCGTGCGCCGTGCTGAGCGGCACCGGCTGGGCCAGCAGCCTGGAACACGAAGCGCGCCGCGCCGCGCGCGCGCGCGGCCTGCCCTCGGTGGCCGTGCTGGACCACTGGACCAATTATCCGCAGCGCTTCGCACGCGGCGCCGAGCCGGTGCTGCCGGACGCGCTGTGGGTCAGCGACGCCCACGCGCGCGCGCTGGCCGAGGCCAGCTTCCCCGGCGTGCCGGTGGCCGAGCTGCCCAATCTCTACCTGCAGCAGCAGGCCGACCGGATCGGCGCGCCGCCCGTTGCCGGCGCGGGCGCCCCGGCGCGCGTGCTGTACGTGCTGGAGCCGCTGCGCGACAGCTGGGGCGCGCTGCCGCAGCCGGGCGAGCTGCTGGCGCTGGACTTCTTCGCCGAACACCTGGCGCTGCTGGGCCTGCAGGGCGCCGCGCTGCGCCTGCGCCCGCATCCGTCCGACCCGCCCGGCAAGTACGACGCCTGGCTGCTGCGCCACGCCGCGCTGGGCGCCACGCTGGACAGCTCGGCCTCGCTGGCCGAGGCGCTGGCCTGGGCCGACACCGTGGCCGGCTGCCAGACCTACGCCATGGTGGTGGCGCTGGCCGCCGGGCGCCGCGTGGTCAGCAGCGTGCCGCCGTGGGCGCCGCCCTGCGTGCTGCCGCATCCCGCCATCCTCCATTTATCCGCTTTGTTGCCGCACGCGGCCCCTCCGCGCGCTTTATCCACATAGGTGTCTTATCATGATTAATACTTACGGCCAGCCGCTGTTCCCCGACCTGAAGTACTGCGCCCGCTGCTGCATGCCGGAGACCAACGAAGGCATGCAGTTCGACGAGATGGGCATCTGCCAGGCCTGCCAGTCCTCCGAGCAGAAGATCCGCATCAACTGGGTCGAGCGCGAGAAGGAGCTGCGCAAGATCCTCGACTACTACAAGAGCCTGAACAACGAGTACGATTGCATCATCCCTATCTCGGGCGGCAAGGACTCCACCTTCCAGCTGCACGTGCTGACCAAGGTGTACGGCATGCGCGCGCTGGCGGTCACCTTCAGCCACACCTGGTTTACCGAGACCGGCAAGTACAACCTGCAAAATTGCCTCGAGAAGTTCGATGTCGACCACATCATGTTCTCGCCCAGCCGCTCGCTGGTGAGCCGCCTGGCCAGGCAGTCGCTGTTCAAGATCGGCGACGCCTGCTGGCATTGCCACTCCGGGGTGGGCGCCTTCCCGATGCAGACCGCGGTGCGCTACGGCATCCCGCTGCTGATCTGGGGCGAATCGATTGCCGAATCGTCCGGCCGCGCCACCCACCGCAACCCGGTGCGCAAGTTCGACCGCGACTACTTCACCAAGGTGTCGGCCAAGCGCTACCCGGAAGAGATGGTCAACGACGAGATCAGCCTGCGCGAGATGGCCTGCTTCAAGCTGCCGTCGGTGGAGGACATCGAAAAGCTGGGCGCGGTCGGCATCCACCTGGGCGACTTCGTGTTCTGGGACGACGAGCGCCAGATGGAGTTTGTGCGCGACGTGTACGGCTGGCGCGAGGACAAGGTCGAGGGCACCTACAAGAACTACAAGAGCGTCGAGTGCCGCATGGCCGGCGTGCATGACTACACCAAGTTCCTCAAGCGCGGCTTCGGGCGCGGCACCGACCACGCCAGCCAGGACGTGCGCGCCGGCCTGCTGACGCGCGAGGAAGCGTTCGAGCTGGCCAAGCAGGCCGACACCGAACGCCCGCCGGCGCTCGACTGGTACCTCGAGATCACCGGCTTCAGCGAGGACGAGTTCAACACCGTCATGCGCCAGCACCGGGCCCAGGTGACGGCCGGCGGCGGCCTGACCGACGCCGCCTTCAGCGACGCCGTGCAAGCCTACCGCGCCGCGCAGGTGAAGGCATGAGCGCGCGCACCCCGGCCCAGCTGGCCGAGTACACCGCCAGCCAGCTGCTGCCGCTGCTGAAGGCGCGCGAAGTGAGCGCGCGCGAAGTGACCCAGGCCTGCCTGGACAGCATCGCCGCGCGCGAAGCCGACATCCACGCCTGGACCTACCTGGACCCGGAACTGGCGCTGCGCCAGGCCGACCAGGCCGACCAGCGCCTGGCGGCCGGCAGCGGCGGCCCGCTGTGCGGCCTGCCGGTGGCCGTCAAGGACATCTTCAACACGGCCGACATGCCGACCCAGATGGGCAGCCCGCTGTTCAAGGACTTCACCCCCGGCAACGACGCGCGCGTGGTGCACTACCTGCGCATGGCCGGCGCCATCATGCTGGGCAAGACCGTGACGGCGGAATTCGCCGTGCACGCCCCCGGCCCGACCTGCAACCCGCACCACCTCGGCCACATCCCCGGCACCTCGTCGAGCGGCTCGGCGGCGGCGGTGGCGGCGCACATGGCGCCGGTGGCGCTGGGCACGCAGACCGCCGGCTCCATCATCCGCCCGGCCAGCTATTGCGGCGTGATCGGCTTCAAGCCGTCGTTCGGCCTGGTGCCGCGCACGGCCATGCTGAAGACCACCGACACGCTGGACACGGTGGGCGTGTTCGCCCGCAACGTGGACGACGCGCAGATGATGTTCGACACCATCCGCGTGCACGGCATCGATTTCCCGATCGCGCACAAGATCCTGAACGACCCGGCGCGCCAGACCATCGGCGAGCGGCCGTGGCGGGTGGCAGTGCTGCAGGGCCCGCGCTGGAACGACGCCGAGCCCTATGCGCGGCAGGCGCTGCAGGACTTCGCCGTGCGCCTGGCCGACGTGGCCAATGTGCACGTCGAGCACCTGGTGCTGCCCGACAGCTTCAACCGCGCGCACGACATCCACGCCACCATCTACGACAAGGCGCTGGCCTACTACTTCAAGGAAGAGTTCGAGGCGCACACGCTGGTGAGCCCGGTCATGTACGACATCGTCACGCGCGGCAACCAGCTCAGCGTGGAGCAGTACCAGGGCGCGCAGCAGCAGCAGACCGCGCTGGCCAGGGAACTGGACGCGCTGCTGGCGGCGCAATACGACATCGTGATCGACCTGTCGACCGGCGGCGAAGCGCTCAAGGGCCTCGATTCGGTGGACCGCCCGGACAACAGCCTGATCTGGAGCCTGTGCGGCGTGCCCAGCATCAACCTGCCGCTGTTTACCGGCCCGCTGGGCCTGCCGTTCGGCGCGCAAGCCTTCGCGCGCCGCTACAACGACTACCTGCTGCTGGCATTCGCGCGCCACCTGCAGGCGCAGGGCGTGTTGCACGCCAACACGCCGCTGCCGGCGTTCGCGCGCTAGCGCGACGGCACAGGCCGGGCCGGAGCCCGGCCGCGCGGGGCGCCAGGGGGGCTGCGCGCCCGGGCGGCGCTTACAGGAAGTGGCGCAGCGCGTGCGCCTCGGCGCCCGCTGCCAGGTAAGCGGCGAACTGGCGGCGCCGGAACTGGTTGAAGGCGTCCTCGTCGAGCCGGTACAGGTCCAGCCGCGCCAGCGCGCCGGCCACGTCGCTGCGCGGCATCAGCTGCGGGTCCGACCACAGCGTCTCGGCCGGGCACAGCGGCGCCGCCAGCGGGTTGAGCACCGGCACCTGGTTGCGCAGGCACTCGATGGCGGCGCTGGTGGGCGCGTCGTACATCAGGCACAGGTCCAGTCCCTGCACGAACTGCGGCAGCGTGCAGGCCACGCCGGCCAGCTGGGTGTCGCGCGCTATGCCGGCGTGCTCCTCGATCAGCCCGAACATGGTTTGCCCCGGACGGTTGCGGATCGCCAGCTCGATGCCGTGCTCGCGGCACCAGGCCGCGATGCGCGCCAGCCCGTCCAGGTAGGCCGCCAGGCCGGTGCTGAGCACCCCGCTCAGCGACAGCCCGCTCAGCATCACGCCCACGCGGCGCAGCGGCCGGCTGGCGCTGTCGCCGCTGCACGTTTCCGGATAGGCCAGCGCCTGGCGCCGCAGCTGGCGGCCGTCGGCGCGCAGCATCGGCAAGCCCTGCATCGGGTGCGTCAGCGCCGTCAGCTGGTCGGAATTGAAGGCGCTGCTGATGCTGACCTTGGCGTGCGCCAGCTGCAGCACCGGCACCTGGTGGCGCTGCGCAAAGCACAGCAGCGGGCCGTGGAAGCCGGCGTCGTGGTCCGACAGCAGCATCTTGCCCGGGCGGCTGGTGCTGAAATAACGTTCCAGCAGCTGCAGCGTGATCAGCTGCGACTGGTACAGCTTGGCCAGCTGCAGCGCCTGGCGCGCGCGGTACTCATGGCTGGTGATGTAGGGCGCCAGCAGGCGGTGCAGCGCGTGCAGCAGGCGCTCGCCGTGCGGCGCCACCGACGCCAGCCCGTGCGAGGCCAGGTGGTTGTGCTCGACCCGCAGCATCTTCACCTGCAGCTCGGGCTGCATCGGCACGCCCCAGTACTTCGGCTCGATGTTGATGCTGCGCTTGCCGGCCGCCTTCAGCTCGGCCGCGAAATAGGGCGCGTCGTAGAAGCAGGTCGGCAAATGGGTCAGCACGTCGTAGCGCCCGGCGCGGCCCAGCAGGTCCGGCACCACGTCCGACTCGTCGGCGCGCTCGCCGTAATGGCTGGCCTGCGCCGCCATGCCCCAGCCTTGCAGCCGTTCCATGAGCAGCAGCGCCGGCAGGAAAGACGGCCAGTAGAAATTGGCCGGGTTGTCGTTTACCGGCAGGTGCAGCGTGTGGCCGGCGAAGCGCTCGCGCAGCGCGTCCCACAGCTGGCTGTACCACAGGTAGCTGATGAAGAAATAGTACAGGTTCAGCGCCTGCCAGCCGCGCAGCGACACGTCGCCCAGCATCTCGGCCATGTCGCGCATCAGCTCCTCTTCCAGCGCGGCGGCCAGCGCGCGCGCCTGCGGGTCGAGCAGCGCGTAGTCCGGCAGCGCGTCCGGCAGCACCAGCTCCGGCTGGCGCAGCTCGCTGCCGGCCAGCACGTCGGCCAGGGTCGGGTCGAAATACCAGGTGCGGTAGTCGTCGCCCACGCCGTCCGGCACCCGGGCGGCGGCCACGTCGTACGACGAAATGACGAGCAGGATGTGCGCCATCGGTCAGCGCTTGATGACCAGTCCCTGCCCGGTCGGCAGCGGGAACACGCGGTATTTGCGGGCTTCGAACCACGCATCCTCGGCGATCTTCTGCAGGCGGTACTGGCCCGACCACTCGTAGTCGTCCAGGATCACCATGCCGCCCGGGGTGACGCGGTCGAACAGCGCGTCGAGCACGGCGATTTCGAATTCGGCGCTGTTCAGGTCGATGTGCAGCATGGCGATCTTGTCCGGCGAATTGCCTTCCAGCGACTGCGGCAGCAGGCCCTTGACCAGGCGCACGTTGTCGTAGCCGGCGAAGCGCGCCTGGATCTCGTCGAACATGCCTTCCTCCTGGCCGTCGAAGGTGTGGTGCTCGACCGGGTTGTAGTCGTAGGTGTCGTAGCCCCAGAAAGTCTTGTCGAAGTTGTCCTTGCCGAAGTAGTCGATCACGGTCTTGATGCCGGTGCCGCGGTACACGCCGCACTCGACGAAGTCGCCCTCGACCTGCGCGCAGTGGTAGGCCGAGCAGGCCAGGATGTAGCGCCGCCAGGCGATGGCGCGGTCGGCGTCGTTCTGCGTGTTCGATTCCCAGGCGCGCACGAAGTTCTCGTCCGAGAACGGCGAATTGCTCTTGCCCCAGGTGAAGATGTTATCGCCCAGGTAGGTGCCGGGCACGCACAGCGTCTTGGCCTCTTCCATCAGCTGGTAGAAGCGGGCCGGATCGGTCAGGCCCCACACGGTGCGCACCATGAAGTTGATCACGCGTTCGGGATGTTCGATCGGGGTTTGGGCCGGCAGTATCATGGTCTTTTCTTTCGGAACGGAGGGCGTGGAGGCTGGCAGGGCGGGGGTCTTGACCACCGAGCGCAGCGCGGTTTCCATCTGGCGCACAAAGCGCGGGCTGTCGAACAGGATCGAGCTGTCGCGGTGCGTTTGCAGATGCTGTTTCATGGCGGCGATGCGCTCGGGCTGGCCCGCCAGCGCCACCGCCAGGTCTTCGTATTCCTGCAGCGAGTGCGTGATCAGTTCGGGCAGGCCGACTGCGTGCAGCAGGCTGCCCGCCATGCGCGCGCAGAAGGTGTTGCCGGCGCAGGTCAGCAGCGGCAGGCCGGCCCACAGCGCGTCGCTGGCGGTGGTGCCGGCGTTGAACGGCAGCGTGTCCAGGAACAGGTCGGCCACGCCGTAGCGGGCCAGGTAGGCGGCCGGCGTGGCCCGCTCGGCGAAGTGCAGGCGGCTGGCCGCCACGCCCAGCCGCTCGGCGCTGGCGCGCAGGTTCTGGCGCACCACCTCGTGGTCCGACACCATCCACAGCACGCTGCCCGGGGTGCGCTGCAGGATGCGCATCCAGGCCGCGAACACCGGCTCGGTGATCTTGAAATTGTTGTTGAACGAGCAGAACACGAAAGCGTCGTCCGGCAGGCCCAGTTCGGCGCGCTGCGGGCGCGGGCCGATGGCGCGCTGGCGGTCGTTGATCTGGAAGCACTCCGGCAGGTACAGCGGCTGCTCGCTCATGTGCGGCGCCAGCTGCGCGGGCAGCACGAAGCGGTCGGCGATCACGTAGTCGATGCAGGGCAGGGCGGTGGTGCCGGGGAAGCCCAGGTAGGTCAGCTGCACCGGCGCCGGGCGGTACGACAGGATGTTGGGGCGGGTGCCCAGCGTCAGGCCGTGCAGGTCGATCAGCAGGTCGATCTCGTGCGCGCGGATGCACTGCGCGGCCTCCTCGTCCGTCATGGTGTCGATGCGGATGTAGTGGTCCATGGCCCTGACCACGCGCGCGCGCAGCGGCGAGTTGTCCTCCTTGGTCCACGAGAAGGCGTACACCTCGAATTGGCGGCGGTCGTGCAGCTCGTACAGCTCGGCCGTCAGGATGGCCACCGCGTGCGAGCACAGGTCGGACGACAGGTAGCCGATGCGGATGCGGGTGTGGCGATAGCCCTCGGCCGGCGCCATCGGTTCGGCCGGCGGCATCACCTTGTCGGCCACGAAGCGGCGCGCCGCCTGCAGCTGCTCATCCGGATCGTCCGAGGCGCTCAGCATGGCCAGCGCGGAGGTCGCTTCCACCATCTCGGCGTGGCTGATGCCGGCGATCGGCGCGTAAATCGGCCAGCTGCACTGCTTCTGGCGCAAATGGATCACATGGGTCAGCACCTTGGGCTGCCGCGGGTCCAGCGCCAGGCTTTGCATCAGCAGCTGCTCGGCCAGCGGCAAGTCCTTGCGGTTCTCCAGCACGCGGCCCAGGTTGTTCAGCGCCTGCACCCGGAAGGCGCGGTCGGCCGGCACGTCCGGACTGGCCAGCGTGGTCACCACGTTCCACATGAGCAGGGCCTCGGCCTGCAGGCCGCGCCGCTCGAGCAGGGTGCCCAGGTTCATGTGCGCTTCGATGAAGCGCGGATTGAGCAGGATGGCGCGGCGGTAGGCGTCTTCGGCGGCGCTGTCGTCGCCCTGGTTGGACAGCGTCACGGCCATGTTGTACAGCACCGCGTAGGCGGCCGGCGACTCGGTGTGCTCCAGCCAGCAGCGGAACAGGGCCACCGCGCGCGGCGCGCGGCCGGCTTCGGTTTCCGCCGCCGCCGTGGTAAACAGCTGCACGATGGGCAATCCTCCCGCCACCGCCAGCTGCTCCGCTAATTGATAGGCTTCCGCCAGCGCCTGCCGCGCCAGCAACGCGTCCAGCCGGGCGAGTTGTGCCGGCAAGCTGGTCTCCTGCGGTGTACTCATCATCGTGGGATTAATTTTCTCGAGGCAACTATTCTAAACGAAAAAACGGGGCCGCAGCGCCCATATTGGCCCCACTATACCGCAGATGGCACGCCGCCAAAGCAATAAGGAAGCGGGTGTTTCCGCACTGTTGTTAAACCGTGGCGGGAAGGTGCGTGTATCATCGTCGGGACCTGATTCCCGGACCCTGGACGCCATGCTGCACACCCCCGCCGATTTCCTCCCCATGCAAGTGCCGGACCGCGCGGCCGGCGCCTGGACCTTTGTGTGCCGGGGCGACAAACTGTTGCTGCGCGAGGCCGATCTCAGCCTGCCCGAGCCGGCGCTGCTGGCCGCGCTGACCGCGCTGGACCGGCCGCACGCCGTGGGCAGCTGGGCCGGCCGCCATTACCAGGCGCTGCATGCCGGCCCCGACTTCCCCTTGCCGCCGGGCCACGCCTTCATCGGCCTGCGCGCGCTGTTTGGCGCCGTGCCCGACGGCTTCCTGGGCGCGCACCCACCGCTACTGCGGCGCCTGCGCCACGCCGATGGCGCAGCTGGCGGGCGAGCGCTGCTTCCAGTGCCCGGCCTGCGGCATGAGCGCCTACCCGCGCATCTCGCCGGCCATGATGGTGCTGATACGGCGCGGCGACACGGTGCTGCTGGCGCAGCACGCCAACGCCCCGGGCGGCCGCTACACGGCGCTGGCCGGTTTCGTGGAGGCCGGCGAATCGGTGGAGGAGGCGGTGCACCGCGAGGTGCACGAGGAGGTCGGGCTGCGGGTGCACAAGCTGCGCTACTTCGGCAGCCAGTCCTGGCCTTTCCCGCATTCGCTGATGATCGCCTACACTGCCGACTACCTGGATGGCGACATCCGCACCGATCCGGCCGAGATCGCCGAGGCGCGCTGGTTTGGCGCCGGCGACGCCTGGCCCGATTTCGCCCACACCGTCTCGATCGCCGCCGAGCTGGTCAACGCGCACCGGCCGCCGCAGCGCTAGCGCCCGCCGATGCGCGCGCCGCATTTTCTATATACTGACGCCAATCGCAATTTTTATGGCTACATCATGACTAAAGAAGCAGCATTTTCGGAAAACGACTGGCGCCGCCTGCTGGAAAGCCTGGGCGAAGACCCGGACCGTCCCGGCCTGCACGAGACCCCGCACCGCGTGTCGAAGGCGTGGAAGCACTGGACCTCGGGCTACGCCCAGGACCCGGTCGAGCTGCTCAAGGTGTTCGAGGACGGCGCCGAGCAGTACAACGAGCTGATCGTGGTGCGCGGCATCCCGGTCTACAGCCACTGCGAGCACCACCTGGCGCCGTTCTTCGGCAAGGCCACCATCGGTTATGTGCCCAACGGCAAGATCGTCGGCCTGTCCAAGCTGACCCGGCTGGTGGACTGCTTCGCCAAGCGCCTGCAGGTGCAGGAACGCATGACGCAGCAGATCGCCAACGCGCTGATGGACGCGCTGGAGCCCAAGGCGGTCGGCGTGGTGGTGCGCTGCCGCCACCTGTGCATGGAAAGCCGCGGCATCCGCACCCCGGGCGAGGAGACCATCACCTCCTCCATGCTGGGCGAGCTGCAGCCCAACCTGGCGCTGCGCACCGAATTTTTGGCCCTGGCCCGCGAGCCCTGACCATCATGGCGAGCGCGATCGAATGGCAAAGCGGCGATCTGGGCGCCGCATTCGGACTGGCGGCCTCGGTCGGCCGTCCGCTGTTTCTGTACTGGGGCGCCGGCTGGTGCCCGCCGTGCAACCGGCTCAAGGCTGACGTGTTCAGCCAGCCGGAATTCGCGCAGCGCATGCGCGGCCTGCTGCCGTTCTGGCTGGACGGCGACGCCGCCGGCGCGCAGGCGCTGGCCGCGCAATACAAGCTGCGCAGCTACCCGACCCTGGTGCTGTACGGCGCCGACGGCCGCGAGATCACCCGTTTGCCGTGCGAGCTGGACGGTGAACTGTTCCTCGGCGCGCTCGACCTGGCGCTGGGCGCCGGCCACACCGCCGCCGAATCGCTGCAGGCCGCGCTGGGCAACACGCGCCCGCTGGCGGACGCCGAATGGTCGCTGCTGAGCCTGTACTCCTGGGACACCGACGAAGGCCAGCTGCTGCCGGCCGCCGAGCTGCCGGCCGTGCTGGCCAGGCTGGCCGCCGCCTGCCCGCCGGACGGCGCCTGTGCCGACGCGGCAGCGCGGCTGCACCTGCATGCGCAAGTGGCCGCCGCCGGCCGCATCGTCGGCGACGCGCCGGCCGGCAACGCCTCAGCCAGCGCCGCGCAGGCCGCCGCCGCCATTGCCGCCGCGGCCGACCGCCTGCTGCGCGTGTTCGGCGACACGCGCCTGGCGCGCGCCAACATGGACATCCTGGTCAACAGCGGCGTGAACCTGATCAAATGGTCGGGCGCGCGCCAGGCCGAGCTGGTGCAGGCGCTGGACCAGGCCGCGCGCGAGTTCGCCGCCGACAGCCGGCTCTCGCTCGGCGACCGCCTGACGGCGGTGCGGCTGCAACTGCGCCTGGTGCGCCTGGGCGGCCCGAGCGCCGACGCGGCCGAGCTGGTGCGCAGCAGCGTGGCCGCCGCCCTGGCCGAGGTACGCGACCCGTACGCGCGCCACACGCTGGTCAACACGGCAGTCAGCGCCCTGAACGACGCCGGCCGCGCCGACGAAGCCGAAGCCCTGCTGCAAGCCGAGCTGCCCGGCTCGCACTCGCCCTACTACTTCATGCTCAGCCTGGCAGCGGCGGCGCGCCGCCGGGGCGACATCCCCGCCACGCTCGGCTGGTACGAGCAAGCCTGGCGCGCAGCGGTGGGCAGCGCGACCCGGCTGCAATGGGGCGCGACCTACCTGGTGAGCGTGATCGACATGGCGCCGGAAGACCAGCCGCGCATCGAAGCGGCCGCGCAAGAGATCGCGCGTGACATTTCCGCTGCCAGCGACGCCTACCAGCAGCGCAACCGCACCCACCTGCAGCGGCTGGCCGGCAAGCTCGCCATGCTCACCGTCCCCGGCCCCCAGGCCGGCGCCCTGCAACGCTTGCTCACCGCCAACCTCTAACCCCCATATCCCCAGCCAAGCTGAGCCGCATTCTGCCCACTTCGGGGTCAGACCCCGAAGTGGGCAGAATGCGGCTCAGTTCGCTTTGCGGACGGTTTTCCCCTATGA
>NZ_BAAKJE010000263.1:0-7571 GCF_059704565.1 Massilia sp. NBRC 108631 | reverse complement strand
CACCAGACCGGCCTGCGTTCGCACCTGGAGCGCGCCAGGGAGCCGAGCCACATGAAGGCGGGCTACACGCCGCCGCCGGACGAGAAGGGCCACGCGCTGCAGGCCTGGGAGGCGGCGCCGGTGCGCATCGATAGCAGCTTTTACAGCGGCGTGGAGCACCACAACCCGATGGAGCTGTTTTCCTCCACGGTGATCCGGGCCCGGGACGGCCACCTGACCATCCACGACAAGACGCAAAGCTCGCAGAACAGCCGCTGGTACGTGTCGCACGTGTTCGGCCTGGCCAAGGACAAAGTCACCGTGCGCAACACCTACGTGGGCGGCGCCTTCGGCTCCGGCCTGCGCCCGCAGTACCAGCTGCCGTTGGCCGTGATGGCCGCGCTGATGCTGAAACGCTCGGTGCGCGTGACGCTCACGCGCCAGCAGATGTTTACCTTCGGCCACCGGCCGGAGACGGTGCAGCGGCTACGGCTGGCCGCAAGCGAGGACGGCAAGCTGCAGTCCATCATGCACGAGGCGGTGGCGGAAACCTCGCGCAGCGAGGACTATGTGGAAGCGGTGGTCAACTGGTCCGGCCAGCTGTATGCCTGCGACAACATCAGGCTGGACTACCAGTTGGTGGCGCTGGACCAGTTCACGCCGCTGGATATGCGCGCGCCCGGCGCCGCGCATGGCATGCACGCGCTGGAAATCGCCATGGACGAACTGTCCTATGTGCTCAAGATGGACCCGCTGGCGCTGCGCCTGGCGAACTACGCAAGCGTGAACCCCACCGACGGCAAGCCGTATTCGAGCAAGCAGCTGCGCCAGTGCTACCAGCAGGGCGCGCAGCTGTTCGGCTGGGCGCGCCGGCCGCCGGCGCCGCGCGCCATGCGGGTGGGCCGCGAACTGGTGGGATGGGGCATGGCCACCGGCATGTGGGACGCGATGCAGATGTTCGCCCGCGCCAGCGCGGTGCTGCATGCGGACGGCAGGCTGGTGGTCAGCAGTGCCGCCACCGATATCGGCACCGGCACCTACACCGCCATGGCCATGATCGCGGCCGAGGCGCTAGGCCTGCCGCTCGAACGGGTGGTATTCCAGTTGGGCGACTCCACGTTGCCGGTGGCGCCGGTCGAGGGCGGATCGTCGCACGTGGCCACGGTGGGCTCCGCAGTGGCCGGCGTGTGCGAGAAACTGTGCAAAAGCCTGCTCAAACTGGCGCACCGGCTGCCGGACTCGCCATTTTCCGGCAAGCGCATGAAGGACGTGGAATTCGCCGGGGGCGCGCTGCGCCTGCGCGCGCGGCCGGAGGTGTCGGTGGGGCTGGCGGCGCTGCTGGCCACGGCCGGCATGCAGCGCATGGAGGAAAAATACCTGATGCTGCCGGCCATGCTCAAGCAGCGCAAGTACACGCGCGCGGTGCATTCGGCGGTCTTCTGCGAGGTGCGGGTGGACGAGGCGCTGGGCACGGTGCGCGTGACGCGGGTGGTGAGCGCGGTGGCGGCCGGGCGCATCATCAACGCCCGCACGGCGGCCAGCCAGGTGTCGGGCGGGGTGGTGTGGGGCATCAGCCAGGCGCTGCACGAGGAAAGCAGCATGGACCACCGCCACGGACGTTTCATGAATCACAACTTCGCCGAGTACCACGTGGCCGTCAATGCCGACATCCACGACATCCAGGTGGTGTTCGTGGAGGAGGATGACCGCATCGTCAGCCGCATCGGCGCCAAGGGCGTGGGCGAGATCGGCATCGTCGGCGTGGCCGCCGCCGTCAGCAACGCCATCTACCACGCCACCGGCCGCCGCCTGCGCAGCACGCCCATGACGCCGGACAAGGTGCTGCCGGGCGAAACGCCTCCCGCCTGAGCCCCGGCGCCGCCTTCCGCAGGCGGCGCGGCGCGTGCGCCTGCGGTGTGGCGCCATTCCAAATACATATACAAATCGGCAAAGAATTCAGTTGCCGACGCTGGGTTTTTTGTCACATAATGTAGTAAATTTACGATATAGCAGGTATCTGGCACGGTGTATTGTGTCTACGTGTCAGTTTTGCTGTAATTCTGATTCTAAACTGAAAAATTACTACATACTGATGAGGCGGGAGATGGACGGTTCAAATTCGGTGGGGTTCAAGGACGAGTTACTGGGGCGCGACATCCGCCAATTGGGCCGCATGCTGGGCGACACCATCCGTGCGCAGCACGGCGATGAGGCATTCAACCGCATTGAAAACGTGCGGCAACTGGCGATCCGCTTCCGCCGCGAGCAGGACGCGGGCGCCCAGGCGCAGCTGGAAGAGGCGCTGCACGCGCTGTCGCCGGACGAAACCAGCCAGCTGATACGCGCTTTCGGCTACTTCTCGCTGCTGGCCAATATCGCGGAAGACCAGCACCACAGCAGGCGCAGCCGCGCGCACTTGCTGGCCGGTTCGGCGCCGCGCCTGGGCAGCCTGGCCAAGGCGGTACAGAACGTGGTGAGCGCCGGCCGCACGGAAGCCTTCGGCGACTTTTTCGCCGAGGCCCACATCAGCCCCGTGTTTACCGCGCACCCGACCGAGGTGCAGCGCAAGAGCACCCTGAACTGCCAGATGGCCATCGCCCGCGAACTCGATGAACGCGACCGCGTGCAGATGACGCCCGAAGAGCAGGAGCAGAACGACGAAGCGCTGGCGCGCGGCATCCACACGCTGTGGCAAACCCGCCTGCTGCGCACGGCCAAGCTGTCGGTGCTGGACGAGGTGGAGAACGGCCTGTCCTTCTTCGACCGCACCATCCTGAGCGGCCTGCCGCAGCTGTACAGCACCCTGCAGGACATGCTGGCCAAGCTGGATGCGCGCTGGGCCGACGAGGAACTGCCGACCTTCATGAAAGTGGGCAGCTGGATCGGCGGCGACCGCGACGGCAACCCCTTCGTTACCGCCACCGTGCTGCGCGCCACGCTGGCGCGCCAGGCCGACGTGGCGCTGGAACACTACCTGGGCGAGCTGCACAAGCTGGCCTCGCAGCTGTCGCTGGCGCAGACCATGGCGGGCTGCTCGGAGCAGCTGCGCCAGCTGGCCGACGCCTCGCCCGACCATTCGCCGCACCGCGTGGACGAACCGTACCGCCGCGCCATCTACGGCATCCATAACCGCCTGGCCGCCAACCGCGCACTGCTGACCAGCGCCGCTGCAGCCGGCCGCGCCGACGCCGGCGCCGCTGCCAGCGCCGCGGCGGGCGCGCGTGCGGCCGTTGCCACCATCTGGCCGGCCGCGGCGGCGGCCGGCTTCGCGCCGGCCGCTCCCGGCGCGGGAGCCCAGCCTTACGCGTCGGCGCAGGAACTGCTGGCCGACCTGGAAACGGTGCACGAATCGCTGGTGGCGCACGGCTCGGCCGTGCTGGCCCGGGGGCGCCTGCGCCAGCTGCGCCGCGCGGTGAAGGTGTTCGGCTTCTCGCTGGCGCCGATCGACCTGCGCCAGAATTCGGACGTGCACCAGCGCGTGGTGGCCGAAATCCTGGCCAGCGCGCGTCCCGGCGTGGACTACGCGTCGCTGTCCGAATCCGAGCGCTGCAAGCTGCTGCTGGAAGAGCTGCACACCCCGCGCCTGCTGATTTCCCCGTACACCACCTATTCCGAAGAGACCGCCGGCGAACTGGCCATCTTCCGCGCGGTGGGCGATGCGCACCGCGCCTACGGCGCCGAGTCCATCACCAACTACATCATCTCCAAGGCCGACAGTGTGTCCGACCTGCTGGAAGTGGCGCTGCTGCTGAAGGAACACGGCCTGCTGCGCGCCGGCTCCGTCACCGAAGTATCGTCGATGGCGGTCAACATCATCCCGCTGTTCGAAACCATCGGCGACTTGCAGGCCGGTCCGGACATCATGGACCGCGCCTTCCGCCTGCCGCTGTACATGGACCTGCTGCGCTCGCGCGGCAGCCTGCACGAAGTGATGCTGGGCTATTCGGACTCCAACAAGGACGGCGGCTTCCTCACCTCCGGCTGGGAACTGTACAAGGCCGAGATCGAGCTGGTGGAAGTGTTCAAGCGCCACGGCGTCAAGATGCGTTTGTTCCACGGCCGCGGCGGTTCCGTCGGCCGGGGCGGCGGTCCGAGCTACGAAGCCATCCTGGCCCAGCCGCAAGGCGCGGTGCAGGGCCGCATCCGCCTCACCGAGCAGGGCGAAGTCATCACCGCCAAGTACGCCAATCCGGAAGTGGGCCGCCGCAACCTGGAGGTGATGGTGGCCGCCACCATGGAAGCGACCATGCTGCCGCCGCGCGGCATCGAGCCGGACGCCGCCCAGCTGGCCGCCATGCAGGCGCTGTCGGACGAGGCAATGCGCAGCTACCGCTCGCTGGTGTACGAGACTGAAGGCTTCGAGACCTATTTCTGGGAATCGACCGTGATCTCGGAAATCGCCGCGCTGAACATCGGCAGCCGTCCCGCCTCGCGCAAGAAGTCCACCTCGATCGAAGACCTGCGCGCCATTCCGTGGGTGCTGAGCTGGGCCCAGTGCCGCGTGATGCTGCCGGGCTGGTTCGGCTTCGGTTCGGCCGTGCAGCAATTCCTGGCCCGGAACAAGGACGGCCTGGCGCTGCTGCGGCAGATGTACCGCGACTGGCCGTTCTTCAACACGCTACTGTCCAATATGGACATGGTGCTGGCCAAGAGCGACATCGCCATCGCCAGCCGCTACGCCACGCTGGTGAGCGACGCCACGCTGCGCGACACCATCTTCGGCCGCATCCGCGCCGAGCATGAGCGCACCATCGCCGCGCTGAAGGAGATCACCGGCCAGGCCGAGCTGCAGGACGCCAACCCGCTGCTGCAACGCTCGATCCGCAACCGTTTCCCCTACATCGATCCGCTGAACCACTTGCAGGTCGAGCTGCTGCGCCGCTTCCGCGATGGCGATTCGGATGCCGCCACGCGCGAGGGCATCCATTTATCGATCAACGGCATCGCCGCCGGCCTGCGCAACAGCGGCTGACGCTGCGCTTATTTCAACCTACAACACGAAAGAGACAACGTGCCACATACTCCAGCAAGCATTGCCCGCCGCGCCACCAAGATCGTATCGACCATCGGCCCGGCCTCGAACGACATTGAAACCCTGATCCGCATGTTCAAGGCCGGTGTCGATGTCGTGCGCCTGAATTTCTCGCACGGCAAGGCGCAAGACCACGTCGAGCGCGCCCGCATGGTGCGCGAAGCGGCTGCGCACTGCGGCCGCGAAGTGGCCATCATGGCCGACCTGCAGGGTCCGAAGATCCGCGTCGGCAAATTCGAGGAAGGCAAGATCCAGCTGGAGAACGGCGCACGCTTCATCCTGGATGCGAAGTGGGGCGAGAATGGCGAACTGGGCAACCTGGAACGCGTGGGCCTGGATTACAAGGACCTGCCGCGCGACCTGCGTCCGCAGGACGTGCTGCTGCTGAACGACGGCCTGATCGTGCTGGTGGTGGACCGCATCTCCGGCAGCGAAATTTTCACCACCGTGAAAATTGGCGGCGAACTGTCGAACAACAAGGGTATCAACCGCCAGGGCGGCGGCCTGACCGCGCCGGCCCTGACGGCCAAGGACATGGAAGACATCAAGACCGCGATGAGCTTTCAGGCGGACTATATCGCCGTGTCCTTCCCGAAGAACGCCACCGACATGGTGATGGCGCGCCAGCTGGCCAATATCGCCGGCGAGCCTTACCAGCACAAGCCGTTCATGATCGCCAAGATCGAGCGCGCCGAAGCCATTCCGGCGCTGCAGGAAATCCTGGACGCGTCCGACGGCATCATGGTGGCGCGCGGCGACCTGGCCGTTGAAGTGGGCAACGCGGCCGTGCCGGCGCTGCAAAAGCGCATGATCAAGATGGCGCGCGCTTCCAACAAGCTGGCCATCACCGCCACGCAGATGATGGAATCGATGATCGTCAACGCCGTGCCGACCCGCGCCGAAGTATCGGACGTGGCCAACGCGGTGCTGGACGGCACCGACGCGGTGATGACCTCGGCCGAAACGGCGTCCGGCAAATACCCCGTCGAGACTGTGGAAGCGATGGCGGCGATCTGCCTGGATGCGGAGAAGTGGAACCCGTCCAACCCGGACGTGGACCTGATCAACACCACCTTCAGCCGCATCGACCAGTCCATTGCCTACGGCGCGCTGTTTACCGCGCACCACTTGCGCGTGAAGGCCATCGCCGCGCTGACCGAATCCGGTTCCACCTGCCTGTGGATGAGCCGTAACAATATCGACATCCCGATCATCGCGCTCACGCCGAGCGTGGCCACGCAGCGCAAGCTGGCGCTGTACCGCAACGTGCAGGCGCTGGAACTGAAACAGACGCGCGAGCGCGAAGTGGTGCTGCGCTCGGTGGAGGAACTGCTGGTGGCGCGCGGCATTGCCGAACGCGGCGACACCGTGGTGCTGACCTGGGGCGAGCCCATGGGCCTGGTCGGCGGCACCAACGCACTGAAGATCATGAAGCTTGGCGCACCTGCGCATAACTGATAACTCGTACCCACCGGAGACCTGGAATGACTGCAATTGTTGACGTTATTGCGCGCGAAATCATCGATTCGCGCGGCAATCCCACCGTTGAATGCGACGTGCTGCTGGAGTCCGGCGTCACCGGCCGCGCAGCCGTGCCGTCGGGCGCCTCGACCGGTTCGCGCGAAGCCATCGAGCTGCGCGACGGCGATCCGAAGCGCTACTTCGGCAAGGGCGTGCTGCAAGCCTGCGAGAATATCAACACCGAAATCGCGGAAGCCATCATCGGCCTGGACGCCAATGAGCAGGCGTTCATCGACCGCACGCTGATCGACCTGGATGGCACCGAGAACAAGTCGCGCCTGGGCGCCAACGCCACGCTGGCTGTGTCCATGGCCGTGGCCAAGGCCGCCGCCGAGGAGTCGGGACTGCCGCTGTACCGCTATTTCGGCGGCTCGGGCGGCATGGAAATGCCGGTGCCGATGATGAACGTGATTAACGGCGGCGCGCACGCCGACAACAACCTGGACATCCAGGAATTCATGATCATCCCGGTCGGTGCGCCTTCCTTCCGCGAAGCGATCCGCTACGGCGCCGAAGTGTTCCACACGCTGAAGAAGATCCTGCACAAGCAGGGCCTGACCACGGCGGTGGGCGACGAGGGTGGCTTCGCGCCGTCGGTCTCGTCGCATGAAGAGGCGATCAAGCTGATCATCCAGGCCATCGAAGAAGCCGGCTACAAGCCGGGCGAGCAGATCGCGCTGGGCCTCGACTGCGCCGCTTCCGAGTTCTACAAGGACGGCAAGTACCAGCTGGAGGGCGAGGGCCTGAGCCTGAGCGCCGCCGAATTTACCGGTCTGCTGGCCTCGTGGTGCGACAAGTATCCTATCGTGTCGATCGAGGACGCGATGGCCGAAGGCGACTGGGACGGCTGGGCCACCTTGACCGAAGTGCTGGGCAAGCGCGTGCAGTTGGTGGGCGACGACCTGTTCGTCACCAATACCAAGATCCTGAAGGAAGGCATCCAGAAGGGCATCGCCAACTCGATCCTGATCAAGATCAACCAGATCGGCACCCTGACCGAGACCTTCGCCGCCATCGAAATGGCCAAGCGCGCCGGCTA
>NZ_BAAKJE010000262.1:0-1184 GCF_059704565.1 Massilia sp. NBRC 108631 | reverse complement strand
CCGCTTCCACATCCGGCCGCCGTCTGTTACCCTTGCTGCAATTTTGCGCCGGGACCGGCAGGGCAGGCCGCGCAGGCAACAGTTTTTGCTTAAACTTTGGAGAATGACATGAGTGCTATCGTTGACATTATCGGCCGTGAAGTGATCGATTCGCGCGGCAATCCCACCGTCGAATGCGACGTGCTGCTGGAATCGGGCGTGATGGGCCGCGCGGCTGTGCCGTCGGGCGCGTCGACCGGTTCGCGCGAAGCCATCGAGCTGCGCGACGGCGACCCGAAGCGCTACTTCGGCAAGGGCGTGCTGCAAGCCTGCGAGAACATCAACACCGAAATCTCGGAAGCCATCATGGGCCTGGACGCCAACGAACAGGCTTTCCTGGACCGCACCCTGATCGACCTGGACGGCACCGAGAACAAGTCGCGCCTGGGCGCCAACGCCATGCTGGCCGTATCGATGGCCGTGGCCAAGGCCGCCGCTGAAGAAGCCGGCCTGCCGCTGTACCGCTACTTCGGCGGTTCGGGCGCCATGCAGATGCCGGTGCCGATGATGAACGTCATCAACGGCGGCGCGCACGCCGACAACAACCTGGACATCCAGGAATTCATGATCATCCCGGTGGGCGCCCCGTCGTTCAAGGAAGCCATCCGCTACGGCGCCGAAGTGTTCCACACGCTGAAGAAGATCCTGCACAAGAAGGGCCTGAACACCGCGGTGGGCGACGAAGGCGGTTTCGCCCCATCGCTGGCCAACCATGAAGAAGCGATCAAGCTGATCATCCAGGCCATCGAAGAAGCCGGCTACGAGCCGGGCACCCAGATTGCGCTGGGCCTGGACTGCGCCGCCTCCGAGTTCTACAAGGACGGCAAGTACCAGCTGGACGGCGAGGGCATGAGCCTGACCGCCGTCGAGTTCACCAACCTGCTGGCGACCTGGTGCGACAAGTACCCGATCATCTCGATCGAAGACGCGATGCACGAAGGCGACTGGGAAGGCTGGGCCACCCTGACCGCCGCGCTGGGCACCAAGGTGCAGCTGGTGGGCGACGACCTGTTCGTCACCAACACCAAGATCCTGAAAGAGGGCATCCAGAAGGGCATCGCCAACTCGATCCTGATCAAGATCAACCAGATCGGCACCCTGACCGAGACCTTCGCCGCCATCGAAATGGCCAAGCGCGCCGGCTA
>NZ_BAAKJE010000261.1:0-183964 GCF_059704565.1 Massilia sp. NBRC 108631 | reverse complement strand
GCCGAGGCGGCGGCCGCAGAGGCGCCCGGCTATTACATCGGCGCGCACGCGGGGCGCAACAATCCGGACGGCTGGCGGCCCAGCGTCGACCTCGGCGCCGGCACCGCATTCGAAGGAGAAGCCACTCTGCGCCGCGGCAGCCATGCAGGCCTGGTGGCGGGACGCGAGCGCGGGCACCTGCGCTACGAAGCCGAATATGCACGGGGCCAGCTGCGCTTCACGCGCCTGGCCCTGTAAGGACTGGAACAGCAGGCCAGTGGCCGCGGCCATTATGATCTGCTGTTCGCCAACATCTACCGCACCGACACGCTGGGCGGCGGCTTGGGCAGCTTCATCGGCGCCGGCGCCGGCTGGGCCAAGGTCGACTTGCCGGAACTGGGCTTTACCGGCGGCTGCAGCTGCTTCGGCCCCGCCAAGGAAAGCGGGTGGGGATGGCAGCTGCGCGCCGGACTGGCCTACCGCGTCGCGCAGCAGCACCGCGTCGGCCTGCAGTACACCTACCTCAGCCTGCCCGGTGCCAGCCGCGGCGCCGAACCATCCGTCACCTACCGGCGCGAACGCTTCGGCGCCCTTGGCGTCGGCTATGCCTACGCGTTCTGAGCCGCTTACAGCGCAAAGATGGGCTTGCGGGTTTTCCACAGGCCGTTGGTGAAGTCCGGGAAGTCCAGCGTCTGGAAGTTCTGCGCGATGGACATCTCGGACAGCGGCGTGATGGCGCTCCACGCCACCGCGTCATAGATATCGATCGGCATCGGCGCCTTCGCCTTCAGCGCTTCGACGAAATCGTGGATCACGAAGAAGTCCATGCCGCCATGGCCCGCCCCTTCCGCGCGCGACGCGTACTTGCGCCACAGCGGATGGTCGTACTTCTCCTGGTAGGCCTGGAAGTCCTCCCACTGGTGCGGCTTGCTCTTGCCTTCGATATGGATCGAGTGGTTGATATCCATCCATAGCCCGTCCGTGCCCTGCACCCGGAAGCCCAGCGAGTACGGGCGCGGCAGCGATGTGTCGTGCTGCAGCAGGATCGTCTCGCCGTTCTCGCAGGCCAGCGTGGTGGTCACGATGTCGCCCAGTTTGAATTTCGTCTTCGCGCTTGGGTGCTGCGCGCCGCCCGGTTGCTTGACGATATAGTCGTGCAGCCCGCGCGCCTTGCTGGCGAAGGCGTTGATGCGCGTGAAGCGGTTACCCCGGTTGATGTTGGTGTACATCGCGCACGGACCGATGCCGTGGCTTGGATACAGCTCGCCGTTGCGCTGCACCGAGTGCTCGGTGCGCCAGCGCGCTTCGGAGAAGCCCTTGGCGCCGTATTCCAGACCGCTGCCGTAAGGCTTCGCCGGGTCGCCATTGTTGAACTTCACCGCGCGCAGGTCGTGCTGGTAGCCGCCCTGCAGGTGCACCAGCTCGCCGAACAGGCCGGCGCGCACCATCTGCAGCACCGCCATCACGTCGCGCCGGTAGCACACGTTCTCCAGCAGCATGTAGGGCGTACCGGTCTTGAGCTGGGTGTTCAGCACATCCCAGTGGTCCTGCAGGGTCACGCCGGCCACCACTTCGCAGCCCACCGCCACCTTGGCCTGCATGGCGGCGATGGACATCTCCGCATGCCATTCCCAAGGCGTGGCGATGATGACGCCATCGAGCTTGCCCGCCTTGCCGCCATCAAGCAGGCGGCGGTAGGCTTGCGGGTCGCGGTCTTCGCCGAAGGTGGCCGGCTTGGCCTTGCCTTCCTTTTCCACCTGCTTCAACGCGCGGCCCAGCATCACCGGGTCGATGTCGCACAGCGCCACCACGTCCACGTCGTCGCGGCGCAGCAGTTCCTTGAGCAGCACCTGTCCGCGCATGCCGGTGCCTATCATGGCGATGCGCTGCTTGTCACCGCCGCCCGCCGCGAACGCGCGCGGCAGCAGCAGGCTGCCCGCCAGCGCGGCGCCGGCGGTGAGGAAATGTCGTCGGTCCAGTTTCTTATCCATCTGTTCAGCCTCGAATGTTATGCGTTGATTGTAGCGGGTCACCAGAATTTGTAGCTGGCCGAAACGGCGAACTGGCGGCCGAACAGGTTCTGGCTGTGGTTGTAGCCTTCCCAGCCGTTCGGGTCGTAGTAGGGTTTCTTGTCCAGCACATTCTTGATGTTCAGGCCCAGGTCCAGGTTCTTCACCGGTTTCCAGCTCAGCGCCAGGTTCACCGTGGTGTATGACGGCGCGCCGTCGCACAGCGTTTCAGGCAGCGCCACCGACGCGGCGGTGCACTTGCCCGGTGCGTTGTCCTCGTCCCATGGGCCGTAGGCCCACTTGGTTTTGCCCGAGTAGTTGACGAACACGCTGGTGACGAAGTTGCGGTAGCTCCAGTCGGCGTTCACGGTGGCACGGAAGCGCGGCGAATCGTAGTAGCCCACGCTGTTGCCGTTGAAGCCTTCGCCGTTGTCGCTGCTGACCGTTTCGCGCTTGCGGATGGTGGCCGAGATGCCGGTGCCCAGTTTGCCCATGTCGCCCAGCGAGAAGCGGGTGCGCGCGTCGATGTCCACGCCGTCGATCAGCGTGCGGCCGCGGTTCGAATAGGAGTTGATCAAGCCGCCCAGGTTGCCCACCGAGTAGCGCGGGATGCCGCCAGAGCAGGACGCCGCGTTGGCGGGGTTGGCGCACATGGCCGCCACGGCCGCCATGTTGCCACGGTCGGCGTCAGTCAGCTCGCTGCGGATCGCCTGGTCGGTTCCTGCCAGGGTCGGGCCGTGCTTTTCCACCAGCTGGGTGAACAGCTCGTTGAAGTCCTGGCGCACGATCTCGTTGCGGCGATAGACGAACCAGTAGTCCACCGAAATGCTCACGTCCTTGGCCGGCTGCAGCACCATGCCCAGGGTCGAGATCTTCGCCTTTTCGGGGCGCAGCTCCGGGTTGGGTGGGGTCAGGCCGCCCACCGTGGTGGAGCAGTTCGAGTTCAGCAGGGTCTTGCCCAGGTCGACATCGGTCGGCGTGACGGATTTCATCAGCATGCGCGCGATGGCGTTGGTCTCGTCGCAGCGCACCGTGTCGCGGATGCCGCCCACTTGCGCGAACACGCCGCCGGTGCCGGATTCGGCCAGGTTGGGCGCACGGAAACCTTCAGAGTAGGTACCGCGCAGCAGCAGCTCGGGCCGCGCGCGCCATTGCACGCCCAGCTTGGGCGCCAGGTTGGCCGAGAAGTTGGGGTACTTGTCCAGGCGCGCGGCGGCATTCAGTTCCAGCTTGTCGGTGACCGGCACCACGACTTCGCCGAACACCGCGCCGACGGTGCGGGCGCCGTCGAACCACGAGCCGCCCTGCTGCGTGATGAGGCCATTGGCCGCATCCGCGTTGCCTGGGGTGAGGAAGCTCTCGCGCATCAGGCTGGCGCCGAAAGCGGCGCGCACCTCGCGTTCGCCCAGCTTGAACAGCGTGCCTTCCACCTTGCCGTCCCAGGTGATCAGCTTGGTCCAGGACTGGATGTCGAAGGTTGGATAGGCTTCGCGCAGCAGCGCGGCGTTGGCTTCGTTAATCTGGCCGAACTTGTAGGCCGGGTTATCGGAAATGTAGGTGCGGCCGGTCAGCGGGTCTTTGGTGAACGGGCCGAAGGCCTTTTCAAAGCCCTTGGTGTTGACGTTGATGGTCTGGTACAGCGTGGAGTGGCTGCCGGCCACGCTCAGCGCGGTCTCGAAGTCCCAGCCGCCGCCGATGCTGCCGCGCAGGCCGGCCAAGGCGCGGTAGTTGGCGTCCTCGTTTTTCTGGCCGAAGTGGCCGGGCGCATCCTGCATCAGGTAATTCAGGCCGGCGGCGCCGCCCATCTTGGCCGCCATGTCGGCGCCCAGCTTGCCTTGCAGGTAGCTGTTGGTTGGGCTCAGGTAGGGGTAGGCGAAGGTGTTGAGCTTGGTGCCGGTGTTGCGCGCGAACCAGTTGTTGGTGCTGCCGCTGTTGAAGCTGCGCGGGCCATTCTCGCCGCGCAGCTTGATGTGGGTGTAGGCCGCCTCCGCAAAGCCTTCCAGGTCGCCGCCCAGCTTCACGCGGCCGCTGACGAAGGCGGTGGCGCGGTCCGAGGTGGGGCCGGTGTCCAGCGCGTAAGGCAGGTTGTTCCAGATGCAGCGGGTGCCGGAGGCTTCCGTCAGCGTGTTGGTGCAGCCGTTGACCGCGCGCTGGGTACGGGCGTTGTTGTTGGCCTTGTCGAACACGAAGAAGGTGCCCGGGTTCATCACGCCAGGCTCGCTGCCGGTGCCGATGCGGAAATTGGGTACGAAGGTGGGATTGTTGACGTAGAAGTAGTCGGGGCGCTTCAGGTAGGTGTCGGCCAGCGAGATGCGGTCGCGCTGGTAGACGTTCACCGAGCCGTAGACGTTGTAGCCGTCGGTGTTCAGGTCGCCCTGGCCGTAGATCAGGCTGGCCTGGCGCTCGCCGTAGGACTTCACGTCCGGCGAGAAGTCGGCATTGGCGCGCGCTTCCAGGCCCTGGTAGTTTTTCTTGGTGATGACGTTGATCACGCCGGCCACCGCGTCCGAGCCGTAGACTGCCGATGCGCCGTCGGTCAGCACTTCCATGCGCTCGATGGCGGCGGCGGGGATGGCGTCGATATTGACGAACATGGTCTGGAAACCGGCCGGCGCGCCGTAGAAGGACAGGCGGCGGCCGTTCAGCAGCACCAGCGTGCCTTGCGCGCCGAGGCCGCGCAGATTGGCCTGCGAGCCGCCGTCGGAGCCGGTGAACATGGAGCGGAAATCCTGCTGGGCGGGACGCGCCGCCGGCAGGTTGTCCAGCACCTGCAGCAAGGTGCGCGCCCCCATGTTTTCGATCTGCTTGGCGTCGATCACCTGCACCGGCGACGCGGTTTCGGCGTTGATGCGTTTCAGGCTGGAGCCGGTGACTTCAACCCGTGTAATTTTTTCGGCCTTGCCGGCCTTGTCTTCCGCCTCGTCGGCTGCAATCGCCGAAGAAGCCAGTCCCACCGCCACCATCGCGGCCATCATTTTTTTCAATTGCATGGTTCTCTCCCTTTTATAAGTGGTTTGTTATCGTGAGGCTGCAAGACTCCCTCCCCGGTCCGGAGAGGGGCTCGTTTCTTGGTAAAGATGGGTTGCAGTCAGCGCGGCTGGACGGTGGCGCCCTCGGTGCCGAGCAAGACGGCGTTGGCCCAGTTGCCGCACACCTGCGCCGGCTTGCTGCCGCGCGCGCCCAGGGTGCGCAGGCTGATCTGGCCCAGGCCGCGTACATCGATCTCCGGCTTGACCACCGCCGGGGCATTGACCAGGCCACTGTCGTACAGCAGGCGCTCGCCGCTCCAGACCTGGAACTGCAGGCCGCCAGCGCTGCGGCAGCTGTCGTCCACGCCCAGGTCGGCGCGCAACAGTTTCCAGTTGCCGTTCAGTTGCAGGTCGATGCGGCTGGACGGGCCGACGCCGAGGCCCTTGCGGAACCACAGGCCGTTCATGCGCATGTCGTTCGTCTTGCTTGCAGGCTTGTCGCGGCCGACGCTTTTCGGCAGCGCCAGGTCGGACAGGTAGCGCTGCAGTTCCGGGCCGTCCGGCAGCTGGTGTTCCATCACGCGGAACTCGGACAGCGTGATGGGCGACACTTCGCTCGGCACGGCGGCATTGAAGGCGCGCGCCGGCGCTGCAGCGCCCGGCTGCACGGCGGTCACCATGGGATCGGTGCTTGCCGCAGCATCGCCCTCGGGGTTCTGGGTGCTGAGCACGCGGAAGCGCAACAGACGGCCGGCTGCGGGAGGGAAGCTGATAGCTTGCACGCCCTGCTGAAGTTTCAGCTGGCCGCGCTTGATGGGCGCGCCCCAGTCGCCGTTGTTGTCGCCAATGTAGATTTCATAGTCGCGGATCTGGCCGTGCTTCCAGTGCTCGCCGGTGCGCGGCGCCAGTTCGATGCCGTCGACCAGGCGGCGCTCGGTGAAGCCGATCACCCATTCGTGCGGGCCGCCATGCATGGCCGGGCTGCGCGGCGTGCGGAACCAGGTTTCGGGCTTGCCGTCGAACGCGTTCTCCATTGGATGGCCGCTCTCTTCCGCAGGGCGGTTGAGCACCATCATGGTGTCCGCCGTCAGCGCGCGGCCGGTGGCTGGCGCAGCCGGGAAGTCGTCGTCGGCCTGGGCCAGCAGGGTCGTATCCGCTGCGGCGCTTGTTGCCTGCACGCTGAAGACCAGCGGCTGGCGGATGTCCTGCTTGGCAGTCTTGACGTGCAGCGTGCCAAGGCGGTCGGCAGCGTCGAAGTACCAGCCCTCGGCAGCGGCCTCGAACGCGGCGCGGTCCGCCAGCGCAGCCAATGCCCGCGCCGGCGCGGATGCGGCGCCGGCGGCAATCTGCACGCCGGCCGGCTTCTGCCGCGCCAGGATGCGCAGCGCATAGCTGCGGCGCGCTTCCTGCCCCGCGTAGCTGCCCTTGACGGCGCCAACCTCGACGCGCACGCCGCCTGGCGCACCGGCTGGTGCCTGCATGCGGATTTCCTGCTCGCTGAACGCGCCCTCCTGGTATTTGCGGCTGTTGCCGTCGTCCTCATACAGCGTGAACGACGACTCGCCTTGCGGGTACAAGTCCAGCGTCAGCTGGTCTTTCGGCTTCTCGCCGTCGAACAGCACTTCGGGATACATCGGCAGGATGGCGCCGGCGCGGACGAACACCGGCAGCTTGTCCAGCGTTACCTGCAGATCGATATCGCGCCCGCCCGCGCCGGCCGTGGCCTGGCGGCCGTCCCAGTAGTCGAACCACTGCCCTTGCGGCAGATGGATGGCTTTGCGCCAGCCCGCGCTCACCGCCTGGCTGCGGTACACCGGCGCCACCAGCAGGTCGCGTCCCAGCAGATACTGGTACTTGTAAGCTTCGGTGTAGGCCGCCGGATCGGTCGCGTTGTCCCACATCAGCCCCCGCACCAGCGGCGCGCCGCTTTGCTCGGCCTCGCGCATCAGCGTGTACATATACGGCGTAAGGCGCAGCTTGAGCTTGAGGTAGCGGCGGTTGATGCTGCGGTACGGCTCGCCGAACCACCATGGATGCTTGCGTTCCGCCGCCGCCCAGCCGGACATCCCCATCAGCACCGGCGTAAACGCCTTCCACTGCAGGTCGCGCGTGTAGGTCTCCGGGCTGCCGCCGAAGATCGCGTCCACGTCGCCGGTGGCATAGGCCTGGCCGGACAGGCCGGAGCCGATCAGTGTCGGGATATGCCAGCGGATGTAGTCCCAGCTTGCGCTCTGGTCGCCGGTCCAGGTAACCGCGTAGCGCTGCGTGCCGGCCCAGCCCATCACGGTCCAGATGAATGGGCGGCCGTCGGAGTGGTTCAGGATGCCGTCGTAGGCCGACTTGTTGGCGTCCAGCGAAAACTGGTAGCCCTTGCCGGTCCACGCCACGTCCAGCTTCTGCGCGCGGCTGCCGGCGGTGCCGACTTCCCACGCCATTTTCTCCACGCCGTTTTCGGTCCACAAGCCGGTGCGGAAGCCATACTTGGCCAGCCCCTGCACCGTCTCCGGCAGATGGGTGTAGCCGCAGCCGTAGCCGTCGTTCGGCAGGATCCAGCCGCCCGGCATGTCGTGCTCGCGGTAGCGCCGCGCCACCGACTCCACCACGTCCGGCGTCTTGCCGGTGGGGCCGTCCGACCAGTCCTTCGGCACGGTGCCCGGCTTCTTCACGTTGTCGCCGTCGTTGTAGCAGTCGGCGTCGCCGTATTCCAGCGCCCAGCGCGGCAGCATGCGTGCGCGGCCGGTCCATTCGGTATAGCGCGACAGCACGTCACGCACGTTCTTGCCCACGAAGTAATAGGCGTCGAAGCGCCCTTCCGCGTGCTCCAGCGAGATCTGCTCGTTCTGGCGCAAATCGTAGCTGCCGTCCGACCAGGTGTTGCGCAGCACGCCCCAGCCGCGTGAACTCATGAGGAAAGGCGCAGGGCTGGGCCGGTCGCCCTCTTCCCAGCCGCCCGAATAGGACACCTGCAACTGCTTGCCCTTGAATTCGTAGCGGCCGTTCTGCTGGCCGCCGCCGAAAAAGCGTTCGGTCTTATCAGTCGACAGGGTTTGCACCGCCTGTTTCGCGCCCAGCTCCAGCGGCTGCACTTCGCTCCACAGCGGCACGCTGTCGCCGGCGCGGTACAGGGTGAAGCGCAGCGGCTTGCGGTCGATGCGCAGGGACAGCGCGTCTGTGCTGATCAGGATATGGCCGGGCTGCTCGCTCACGCTGTGCCTGACCTGCGCAGCCGGGGCGGCCACCACGATGGCGGCGGCCTTGTCGCCGGCGCCGGTCAGCCCCGTGCCTTTCGGTCCGGCCCAGATGCGCACCACGTCCGCGCGCGGCAGGCTAAGCTGTACTACGGCACCGGTATCGGTGACCAGGTTCCACTGCTGGCCGTCGCCAGCAGCAATGCTGCGCAGGTTGCCGACCGGCGCGGCCATCGCTGGTGCGCAGGCCACCAGGCAGATCAAAGGAAGAACAGGCGAAAGACGTTTCATATCGAAAGTTTTTATATGTCTGATACGACCACTTTAGGAACAAAAACAAACAAGGTCAACAAAAAGAAAGCGAAAACACGAAAAAATGGCAGAAATCGCCAAACAATCGCATCATTTTCTTTCGTATTGCAGTGTTATTGCGCTACACACTTTCGATTTCGTAGTAAAACAGACACAGGAACCGCGCGAAACGCGACGTTACCCGGCGTTACAACTTTCTTTTATCTTTCGTATTTGACAGTTCGAAATTTTCACCTTATGATTTCTACGACTCCAACCTATTCTTTCTTTCGATGACTACCCTACTGCAGCGTGCTCCTCAAGACTGGCGTGACATTGGCGGCCTCGACACCGCCGAAGAGATCGCCCACCAGCCGGCCATGTGGCGCGAACTGGCCGCCGGCCTGGCCGCCGAACAGGCGCGCGTGGCGGCCTTCCTGGGCGACTGCCTGAGCGATCCGCGCCAGCGCGTCATCCTCACCGGCGCCGGCAGCTCCGCCTATGCGGGCGAAATCATCGCCGACGAATTGAACGCCGCATGGCCTGCGCAAGTGCGCGCCGTCGCCACCACCAGCCTGCTCACGCACCCGGAGCTGTACCTGGAAACGGACGCACCGACGCTGCTGGTTTCCTTCGCGCGCAGCGGCAACAGCCCTGAAAGCACGGCGGCCGTGAGCCTGCTGCGCGACCTGGTGCCCGGCGCGCGCTTCCTGAACATCACCTGCAATGCGGACGGCCACCTGGCCAAACAAGGCGCGGACGATCCCTCCGTGTGCAACCTGCTGATGCCCACCGCCAGCTGCGACCGCGGCTTCGCCATGACCAGCAGCTTTACCTGCATGCTGCTGGCCGCCTTGTCCGTGCTGGGCCGCGAACCGCAGCTGGAACGCATCGGGCAACTGGCCGCGCTGGCAGACGAAGCGCTGCGCGACTGGGCCGCGCCGCTGGCCACACTGGGCGCGCAGCCGGTGTCGCGCGTGGTCTACCTCGGCAGCGGTCCGCTGGAAGCGCTGGCGAAGGAAGCCGCACTGAAGATCCTGGAACTGACGGGCGGCCGCGTGCTGGCTGTCGCCAACAGCCCGCTCGGCTTCCGCCATGGCCCGAAAGCCATGCTGAACGAAGACACGCTGGTGGTAATGTTCCGCAGCGCCAAGCCGCTGGCGCGCAAGTATGAACAGGACTTGCTGCAAGAGCTGCAGCGCGAAAAAGTGGCGGGCCGCTGCCTGACGGTGGGAACCGGTGCGCATATCGGCGTCGACACCCCGGCTTGGCCCGACTCCTGGCTGGCGCCACTGTGGCTGCTGATGGCGCAGCAATACGCGCTGCACCAGTCGACGCTGCTGCAACTGCGTCCCGACAATCCATTCACCGGCGGCACGGTCAACCGTGTCGTCCAGGGCGTCACCATTTACCGCCATGACGACTTCTGAACAGCGCGGCTACCACGGCATCGATATCGGCGGCAGCAAGATCGAGCTGGTAGCCTTCAAGGACGGCGACTCCGGCCTGGCCGAAGTCCACCGCGAACGCATCGCCACGCCGGGCACCGACTTCGACGCCTTCGTGCATGCCATGACCGCGCTGCTTGAGCGCGGCGACGCGGCGCTGGGCATGCGCGCCCCCGCAGGCATCGGCCTGCCCGGCATTATCGACAGCGCCACCGGCCGCCAGGTCAGCTCCAACGTGCCGGCGCTGAACGGGCGCCTGGTAGTGTCGGCCCTGCAGGATGCCTTGCAGCGCCCCATCGCCATCGGCAACGACTGCCAGTGCTTCGCCCTGTCCGAAGCGCAGGGCGGCGCGGCGCAGGGCCTGCCCAGCATGTTCGGCGCCATCATCGGCACCGGCGCGGGCGGCGGCTACTGTGTGCAAGGCCGCCTGCTGCGCGGCATGAACGGTATCGCTGGCGAATGGGGCCACTGGCCCGTGCCGGCGCCGCTTCTGATCCAGCACGCCGTGCCCATCCTCGACTGCCCGTGCGGGCGCAGCGGCTGCATGGAACGCTACGTGTCCGGCCCCGGCATGAGCAGGCTGCACGCCCACTTCGGCGGCGGCAGCGACGGCGTGGGCGATCCGCCACTGGCGATCGCCGCGCGCGCCCGGGCCGGCGACAAGATTGCCGAGCATACGCTGGCCGTACACCTTGACCTGCTGGGCCACGCGCTGGCCACGCTGGTGATCACGCTCGACCCGCACGCCATCGTGCTGGGCGGCGGCCTGTCGCAGCTGGCGCACCTGTACGAACGCCTGCCAGCGGCCATGCGGCGCCACCTGTTCGCCGGCGTGCAGGTGCCGCCCATCCTGCCGCCCCGCTTCGGCGACGCCGGCGGCGCGCGCGGCGCGGCCCTGCTGGCTAAACAGACTTTGGCCAAGCAATGACTTCATCATCAACCGACTGCGTGAATACCATGACCGCTCCTGCACCCTCCTCCCCCATCCAGCAAGTCATTGCCGCCCACCGGCGCGGCGCGGCGGCCGGCTTGTACAGCGTTTGCTGCAGCCACCCGCTGGTGCTGCGCGCCGCCATGAAGGTGGCGGCAGCCTACGGCACGCTGCTGCTGGTGGAGGCGACCTCCAACCAGGTGGACCAGTTCGGCGGCTACACCGGCATGACGCCTGCCGTGTTCCACGACCACGTGAAGACCATGGCGCGCGAGGAAGGCTTCCCGCTGGAGATGCTGGTGCTGGGCGGCGACCACCTCGGCCCCAACGCCTGGCAGCACCTGGACGCCGCCACAGCGATGCAGAACGCGGACACGCTGATCGCGGCCTACGCCGCAGCCGGCTTCCACAAGATTCACCTCGACTGCAGCATGCGCTGCGCCGACGACCCGGCCATCCTCAGCGACGACACCATCGCCGCGCGCTCGGTGCGCCTGGCCATCATTGCCGAGGCGGCCGCCGGACAGGCAGGCCTGCCGCCGCCGGTATACGTGATCGGCACCGAAGTGCCCATCCCCGGCGGCGAAGCGGAGCTGGCCAAAGCAGGCCAAGTCACTTCGCCCGCAGCGGCGGCGCGCACGCTGGACGTGCACCGCAAAGCCTTCCTGGACGCCGGCCTGCACGCGGCCTGGCGCCGCGTGGTGGCCATGGTGGTGCAGCCGGGCGTGGACTTCGACCACAGCCACATCCAGCACTACAACGCCGGACAAGCGGCGGCGCTGTCGGACTTCGTGGCAGACCAGCCGGGCCTCGTGTTCGAAGCCCACTCCACCGACTACCAGCGCGAGACGGCGCTGCACCAGATGGTGCGCGACCACTTCGCCATCCTGAAGGTCGGCCCCGCCGCCACGTTCGCGCTGCGCGAAGCCATGCTGTCGCTGTGCCGCATCGAAGAAGAACTGGTGCCGGCCGGCCAGTGCTCGCGCCTGATGCAGGTGCTGGACGAGGTGATGCTGGCGCAGCCGCGCCACTGGAGCAAGCACTATCCGGGCAGCAGCGCCGAGCAGCGCCTGCTGCGCCGCTACGGGCTGAGCGACCGTTGCCGCTACTACTGGGGCGAAGCGCCAGTGCTGGCCGCCGTGGACAAGCTGTTCGCCAACCTGGACGCGCTGGAGATTCCATTATCCCTGCTCAGCCAGCATCTGCCGGAGCAGTACCTGGAGGTGCTGCAAGGCCAGCTGGCCACCGGCGCCGGCGCGCTGGTGCAGCACAAGATCGGCCGCCTGCTGGCGCAGTATGCGCGCGCCTGCAACCGCAACGCGGCCGATGCCGTTGCCGATCCCGCCGCAGCGGCGACGGCAGCAATGGCAACTGCGGCGGCCGAGGCCTCCACCGGCCCCGCATCGATCTGGTAAGCTCGACGTTTTTTAAAGTCGACCGAGACGCCACCATGCGAAATACCAGCCAACGCCGCGCATCCATCCTGCAAATGCTGACCCAACACGGCTCCGTCCAGGTGACGCCGCTGGTGGAGCAGTTCGGCGTGTCCGCGGTAACCATCCGCAGCGACCTGAGCGCACTGGAAAACCAGGGTGTGGCCACGCGCAGCCACGGCGGCGCCATCCTGACCCGCACGGCGGTCTCGGAACAGACCATCCACCAGAAGGATGCGCTCAACCAGCAGCAGAAGGACCGCATCGGCGCACTGGCTGCGACGCTGGTCCAGCCGGGCGAGAACATCATCATCGATTCCGGCACGACCACCATCTCGCTGGCGCGCCACCTGCACGAAGCGCAGGACGTGACGGTGCTGACCAATGGCCTGAACATCGCATGGGAACTGGCCAGCGCGCCGGGCGTGGACCTGATCATGACCGGCGGCCTGCTGCGCAAGCAGTCGCTGTCGATCCAGGGCGCGCAGGCTGAAGCCTGCCTGCAGGCCTACAGCTTCGACAAGCTGTTCCTTGGCGTGGACGGCTTCGACCTGCAGTTCGGCGTGACCACGCACCACGAAGCGGAAGCGAGCCTGAACCAGAAAATGGTGGAGCGCGCGAAAAAAGTCATCGTCCTCACGGACGCCTCCAAGTTTGGCCGCGTCAGCCTGCACCGCATCGTGCAGCTGAACCAGGTCCATACCGTCATCACCGACGCCAGCATCAGCCCCGAGTACAGCCAGGGGCTGCGCGAGCTTGGCATCGAATTACTTATAGCGGAATAGAGCGTGCTACACGGCAGAATACTTACCCCCACAGGTTGGATCACAGGCAGCATCGGCTTCGGCCAGCGCATCCAGCAAATACAGGAAGATCCTGCCGCAGGCCAGAATGGTTTGACCATACTGCCCGGTTTCGTCGACCTGCACGTGCACGGCGCCTCCGGCGTCGACATCATGCAGGGCGGCGACGCCGGCGCCACCGTAGCGCGCACCCATGCCCGCCACGGCACTACCTCGCTGCTGGGCACCACGCTCACCGCCAAGGAACCGTCGATACGGCGTGCACTGGCCGGGCTGGCCGGCGTGATCGCCGCACGTCCCACGGGCGGCGCGCGCATGCTCGGCGTGCACCTCGAAGGCCCCTTCCTCAACCTCCATCGCCTGGGTGCGCAGCCGCCGGACGTAATGGTGGCCAGCATGGGGCTGGTGCGCAGCCTGAACGCCGTCGCACCGATCCGCGTGCTGACGCTGGCGCCGGAAGTTGACGGCCACCTGCAACTGATACCGCAACTGAAGGCCATGGGCATCCGCGTGCAGATCGGCCACAGCGCCGGCACGTATGAGGACGGCGTGGCCGCCCTGAACGCGGGTGTTTCCGGCTTCACGCACTTGTTCAACGGCATGACCGGCATGGACCACTACAACCCCGGCATGGTGGGCGCCGCGCTGGCGCATGCCGAATACGCCGAAGTGATACCTGACCTGATGCACGTGAGCGCCGGCGCACTGCGCAGCGCCCTGCGCACCATTCCGCGCCTGTACGGCGTGACCGACGCCACCAGCGCCACCGGCATGCCGGACGGCGAGTATGCGCTGGGCACGCAGCGCGTGTTCAAGTGCCTGGGCTGCGTGCGCCTGGCCACCGGCTCGCTGGCGGGCAGCGTACTGACCATGGACCAGGCGCTGCGCAACTTCGTCGGCCTCGGCCTCGATCTGGCCGACGCCTCCCACCGCCTGTCGCTCTACCCCGCCGACTATCTCGGCGAAATCCAGCGCGGACGCCTGGCGCCCGGCGCCTGGGCCGACATGGTGGTGCTCGACGCCGAGCTGCGGCCGGTTGCCGTCTACGTCGAAGGCGAAGCCATCGACCTTTCCCCAAACTAGTCACGGAGCCACGATGTCCATCGCCCAGCAAGCCGCAACCGCATCCGCGGAATCCGCGTCCCCGACGCGCGCCAAACGCTTCATGCTGTTCATCGCCGGCATGGGAGGCCTGCTGTACGGGATCGATATCGGCATCATCGCCGGTGCGCTGCCCTACCTCGAGTCGACCGCCTCGCTGGCGTGGAAGCTCAGCGCGCAGCAGCTCAGTTTCATCGTGGCCGCGGTGCTGCTCGGTTCCGTGCTGTCCTCGCTGTTCGCGGGCGCGCTGGCGGACCTGATCGGCCGGCGCTGGGCCATGGCCTTGTCCGGCCTGCTGTTCACGCTCAGCATTCCGCTGATCGCGCTGGCGGACGGCTACACGCCGCTGCTGCTGGGCCGCCTGCTGCAAGGCGTCAGCGGCGGCCTGATCGGCGTGGTGGTGCCGCTCTTCCTGGCCGAGTGCCTGCACGCCTCCCAGCGCGGACGGGGCGCCGCGCTGTTCCAGCTGCTGCTGACGATAGGCCTGGTGGCCGCCGCCGTGATCGGCCTGGCGCAAGCCCATTCGGTGGATGCTGTTACCGCCGCAGCGCAGGCGCTGCCGGAAGCGCAGCGCGCCGCCACCGTGTTCGCAGCCAAGGACAATGCGTGGCGCAGCATTTTCTGGATGTGCCTGTTGCCGGGCCTGGTCTTCACCGCCGGTGCGCTGCTGCTGGCCGAGTCGCCGCGCTGGCTGGCCCGCCGTGGCCGCGCCGAGGCGGCGCTGGCCTCCCTGCTGCGCACCCGTCCCGCCGCCGAAGCGCAAGCCGAGCTGCGCGACATCCTGCAAGCCCAGGCCGCACCGGCTACCGATCCCGCCGCCGCGTCCAATGCAGATGCGCGCGCCGGTGCCGGCGGCGGCAGCGCAGGCGCATGGGCGGCGCCGGCCAACGCCGCCTCCGCCAGCGATCCGCTGCTCAGCCGCCGCTACCTGCTGCCCTTCCTGCTGGCCTGCCTGGTGCTCGCGCTGACGCAAGCCACCGGCATCAACTCCATCCTGGCCTACGTGGTCAACATCCTGAACCAGGCCGGCCTGCCCGGCGCCACCGCCAACATGGCCGACGTGGGCCTGAAGGTGGTGAACGCGGTGATGACCGTGGTCGCGGTGGTCCTGGTGGACCGCAAAGGCCGCAAGTTCCTGCTGATGCTGGGCAGCGGCGGCATCGTGGTCGCCCTGCTGGCGGCCGGCCTGCTGTTCCGCAGCGCCGAATCCGGCCAGCAAGACGTGCGCGCCGCCGTCGAAACCCGCATTCATGACGACAGCCTCGCGCTGCGCCTCGACGGCGCCACCTTGCGCGCGCTGGGCGGCGCGGAGAAAGACGGCGCGGCCCAGCCGGGCGGCGTTGCACAGCAGCTGGTGGTCGCTTATGCCTATGGCCCGTTCACCAACGTGCAGACGCGCCGCAGCGACGACCCGGCCTTGCTGGAACTGCGCATGACGCGCGGCGATACGGTGCAGCCGGACAGCGTTATCGGCGCCTTCTTCCGCCGCCTGCACCTGAATCCCTTCGCCAACCCGGCCGACGCCGTGAACGCACCGCTGCGCATCGACAAGGCTTACCTGGCGCAAGTGCCGCCCGTCTCGCACGGCTGGCAGGTGGCGCTGGCCATCTTCCTGTTCGTGGCCAGCTTCGCGGTCGGCCCCGGCGTCTGCGTTTGGCTGGCGCTGTCCGAACTGATGCCCACGCGCATACGCTCAAACGGCATGAGCATCGCCCTGCTGATCAACCAGTTCGTATCGACGGTGATTGCGGCCGTATTCCTGCCCACCGTGGGCCAGCACGGCTACGCCACCATGTTCTTCTACGGCGCCGGTTGCGCGGTGCTGTACTTCCTGACCGCCGCCTTCCTGCTGCCGGAAACGAAAGGGAAAACCCTGGAGGCGATCGAAGCGCACTTCGACCGCAGGCGCTCCGCCTAGTTCCCCGCGCGCGGGCGGATGCTGCGGCTGACGCTGTCCCACAGCGCCACCGCCTGCTCCTGGCTCAAGCCGCTCTCGCCGCGCTTGCCCGCGTCGAATTCCAGGTGCAGCGAAGGCTGAAGCGGCCCCGGCGCGGGCCGGCGCGTCTCCAGCGCGAAGCTGTACTGCTTGCGCGCGCTGTCGTCCTCCGGCTGTATCCACGCCAGCCACTCCTGCGCGTTCATGCCGGCTACCTGCAGCTCGCCCTTGCGCAACACCTTGGGGTGCGCGCCCATGCGGGTGAGCAGCGAATCGCCTCCGCTCACGCGCTGCAGCAGCGACTTGCTTTCATCGGGCGCATAGGTATCCACCACCACCGACACCTGCACATCCGGCGCCGCCTTGCTGCGGAAACTCAGCTTGCCGTACTCGCCCGCATAGCGTCCGTTTACCACCACCGGCCCCAGGCAAAAGCCTTTCGGCGCGTTCGGCCCATCGCCCGCCTTTTCCACATGGCCGGCAAACTCCAGCAGCCGCGCCTCGGCCTTCTGGTAGCTGTTCTCGTACGAATCGGTGGACGCCACGATGTAGACGCCGTCGCGCAGCAGATGCAGCTCGTCGTTGTACGCGTCGTCGATTTCCATCACGCGGAAGATGGTGGCTTCCTTGCTGACGCGGATGACCTCCTTCAGCACATTGGTGGCCTTGCGCTGCGCCGCCAGCAATGCGCCGCGGCGCAGCTCAACCTGGCGCTGGAACTCGGCCGCATCGACTGCGGCAGCCTTCACCTTCACGTCGATCGGCGCGCCCGCATCCGTCAAGCCCGGCGGCGTGAAGATCGACGACGATCCCATCGCCTGCTCGAAATCCTTGGGCAGTTCCATTTGATGCCTTCCCATGCACACGGCACGGGTTTCCTTGCTGATAGCCACGGGTTTAGCCTCCACCAAAGGGCACGCCGCCAGCAGGACGGCCATGCCCGATATAAGTATTTTCTTCATGCCAGCTTTGCGATAGCCGCGATCTTGGTGATCGCGTAGTGCGTAACCTTTTGCGCGATGGCGTCGCCGTAGGCCGGCTCGTGCTCAAACCCGCTCAGCCTGAACTGCTGCTTGATATTGCCGCCGCCCGACTTGCGCGGCGCCTTGCCGGAACTGGCCGGCACCGTGCCGTCGCCGTGGCCGTCCTGCATGCCGCAGGAGATCTCGTAGAAACTGGTTTCATACACATGGCCGCCGGCGCCGTAGCCCGAATAGTCCGGCATGTATTCCGTCTGGCCGCCCATGTAAAGCTTGTTGCTGCCGTCGGTGCGCACCTTGTCGTGGCCGTACTCGAGGGCGCCGGCCAGGTCCGGCGCCTTGCCGCCCGGCGACATGCCGCGCTTCATGTTCCAGTGTATCTTCTCGAAGCTGTCGAAGCCATCGCCATTGCCCACTTTCCCGCCGTAGAACACATAGGTCTGCGCATGGTACTGGCCCGCCAGCTCGTCGTGGAAGGCCTTGGCCAGCTTGACGTTCTTGGCGAACTCGTTCCACTTGATCGCCAGGCCGTCCTTGGGCGACAGCCATTCCTCGCGCACCAGGCCCCACCACGCGGAGCGCTCCAGGTAGATTTCCGCGTACGGATCGGCCTTGGGCAGCGGTTCGGCCGGGTGGCCCTTGTCGTCCTTGATGTTCAGCCAGTGCGGGCCGTATTCGATGGAAGGCAGCAGCTGCAGCGCGCCCGGCGCCTGCGCGAACACCGCCGTCACCTCGCGCCCGTTGGAGCCGATCACCAGGCCCGCAGCGAAGCTTTCCTCGCGCATGCCGACCTTGCAGCGCCGGTACGCCACCGCCGCCCCCACCGCCGGCATCACGCCGTGCACGATGCCGGCGATCTTGCCCGCCATGCCGTCCAGCTGCGCGCAGCAGCGCGCCACCAGGCCGCCCATGGAGTGCGTCACCAGGATCACCTGCTCGCACTTGTACGCGCCCTTGTTGTTCTCGGCGATGACTGCGGCGATGCGTTCCTTCAGCGCGTCGGCCGCCTCGGTATTTGAGGCCAGCCAGTTGTAGCCGCAGGCGTACACCGGGAAACGGCACTTGGCGCGCTTGAGCAGGTCGTCCGACAGGATGGGCGTAGTAAAGTGGTCGTCCTCGGCCACGCGCGGCAGGCCGCTCATGTCCATCGTGATCCCGGGCGGCAGCTTGCGCGGCGGCGGCTTCTCGCCCGGCTTGGGCGTGGCGCTCACGGAGGTATAGGAGAAGTCGTCCCAGTAGGCCGGGTCGTAGCCTTCGGCGTTCATCTTCTGCTCCAGCCACAGCAGGAACTTGTGATAGCTGGCTTCGG
Source organism: Massilia sp. NBRC 108631 (assembly GCF_059704565.1). Classification (NCBI taxonomy): domain Bacteria; kingdom Pseudomonadati; phylum Pseudomonadota; class Betaproteobacteria; order Burkholderiales; family Oxalobacteraceae; genus Massilia; species Massilia sp. NBRC 108631. The sequence continues at coordinate 165,587 of NZ_BAAKJE010000261.1, read as the reverse complement.
ACACCTCGCCCCAGCCGCGCTGGATGAAATGCGCCTTGTCGCGGATGGTGCCGACGCCCTTCTTGGGCACCGCGCCTTCGCGGTAGACCTGGGTGCGTTTCGGGTGCAGCACTTTCTGGCGCGTGCCCGAACCGCGCTTGGCCCACATCAGCGCCAGGCCGAGCGGCGCGCCGGCGGTCTTGTTCAGCACCCAGACCTCGTCGCCGTCGGTGCTGGACAGGTTGGAGCCCATGATGCCCGGCACAAAGATGATGGGCAAAATGTGCGACGGCGGCATGGTGAGCTTGACCGCGTCCGCCAGCAGGGAGCTGGTGGTCTGCCAAGTAAATGTCGGCATGCCCTTGGCATCCGGTATCGATTGCTGGCCGCGCTCGATTTCATCAGGCACGCTGGCCATCAGTCCCGTCTCACTTTCATCATGCTATTAACGCCCCGCTCGCATAGTTGTTTAATTCTACATAATTTACGCGATTCAAAAAAATTGTGCCGCGCGGCTGAGCTAGCGTGCGCACCGGGCTCAGGACAGGAAATCGGCCGGCGACAGGGTGCCGGCGCTAATGCCGGGTTGGAGTATATAGGCCTGGCTGCCCGCCGGCAGTGCTATGTCGCCCTCGAGCAGGGCTGCGCAGACCGGCCGGTCGTCCGGCAAGGCCGCGCAAGGCGCTCCGGCCCCTGACCGCAGCCGCTTGAGGAAAGCCATGCCGTCCTCGCCGCCGCGCCGTTCAAAGACGGCATCCTGCTCTCCCCGCAGCACGACGCGGTCCGCGCGGGCAGCGGCGTGCAGCAGCACGAGCTGGTAGAGCGAGGGCCGGATACCGCTGGCAAAGTACCCGATCAGCGTAGGACAAATGGCGGTGATGGCGGCATTCGAGCTGTCGGCATTGTTGAAAGCCAGTTCGCCTTTCGAATAAACGTCCAGCCAGTGCATCCGCCGGGCGGACAAATCCAGCACCAGCGGCATGAAGATGCCGTTCTCGCCCTGCAGATCGAATTTCAGCTTGACCGCCCTCGCATCGAAGTGCGCGCCATGGGGATCGTCAAGCTGCATCAATCCTGCGTAGGCATGCTCCAGTTGCTCGAACGGCATGCCGGCATAGTTGTTCAACACGGCCACCGCATAGCGGATCCCGTCCGCCTGCGCGCGCCCGCAGTCGATGTCGATGAACTCGGTGGCGCCGCCGGGATAAGGCGCGCTGCGCAGGTCGCCGGCGCTGCGCGCGATCTCCCCGCCGCTGGCGGAATCGAACTTCAGCTGGTAGTACGAGCAGGTTCCGCAGAACCGCCAGTCCTTGTCATAGAACGCCACCGAGAGATCGAGGTCCGTGACGCTGCCTCCCGACTGCGGCTCGCACCAGTGCAGGAACAACCGCATGGTGCCCGCCAGGGCCACTTCCATGGCCGATCCCCTGGGCATCTGGATCGCCGAGCGGCTCGCCGTGCGCTCGTTGAAGGGAACCATGACGTCCTTCAGGCGGGTATCGATCAGGAACACAGGAAAGCGCTCCTTCCCGGCGAAGCGGCGCAGCAGCTCGCTTTCCAGCACGGCCAGCGCGCGCTCAATTGCCCATGCAGGCAATGCCGGCCGCTCATCCGGCGCGAACACGCCCTTGCTGACTTTCCCTTTCGGCCAGTAGACGCGCGTCCTGCCGGCCACCGCGCGGGTAGGCAGCAAGGCACACAGCGTCAGCAGCACCGGGGTCGCCAGGCGCGGCGCGGCGGCCGATAGCTCCGCCAGCAGGCGATCGACCGCACCGGCGTCGCTGCCCGCCACCCGCAACGCATGGTCGAAGCGGCGCGCCAGCTCGCCGGGACGCTGCGCCAGCAAGGCGGTCATGCCTCCTGCGTCTTGCCGCAGGGCGGCGCTTTCAAGCTTCGAATAGTAGCCCTGGAACGGCGCCGGCCGGGTTCCATCAGGAGCCTTCTTGCGCACCACCTCGAAGGCCCGCGCCGTGTTGGGGAAACGCGCGCGGTACTCATGCGGATGCAAGAACTCCCCCAACCAGACCCAGTACGAACGGTGGCGCAGCATGTCTTCGGTCAAGGCATCCGGGTTCATGCTCTCCAGGCAGGCCAGCAAGGCGCGGCGCAGCGGGCGGCCCAGCTTTGCCACCTTGAAGCGCTTGACCAGCACCGGCAGTTGTATCGACTGCTGCTGGCCCCAGTGAGACCAGGCGGAAAACATATGCTTGTACTTCGCCATGCCGCGCAATTCGGCGGTCTTGCGCGCGCGGTACACGGTCTGGCCTTGCAGCGCCACATCCGCATCCGAGTAGGCAGCGATCAGGCGCGCGACGTCGGTGGCGCTGCTGAAGTAGCGTCGCGCCGCAGCCAGGACGGGTTCGGCCGGCATCCGTTTCAGCAGCTCGCCGAACAACGTGGCCACATTTTCACGCACCGGGATCTCGGCGGGCAGCCAGTCCAGGACTGCTGCCCCCCTGTCCCGGACCAGCGCGGTGAAGTCATCCTTATCCACCGGCGACAGGACTTGCTTGCGTACGCACAGGGACAGGAACAGCTCCCGCGCGGATGCCTCCAGCGACTCGCCCAGCGTAAGCAGTGCCAGGATGGCGGGCGCACCTGATCCGGTCCGCTCCGGCGCCGGCTTGAAAAAGGGGGATGACGTGTCGACATGCTGCTCGCATACCGGGCAAGCCGAATAGTTACTGCCGTCGAAGCAGGCGTCGCACACCACGTGGCGGCACGGATTGAGCACGTGCGTCGTGCTGGTCTGGCCGCAGTGCAGGCAAGGCTGGCCTTCCGCCTGCATGAAGTGGCTCAAGACCTTGCGGCACCACAGGTCGAAAGTGTCGTCCGGCACGCCGTCGGGAAAATGCCGGAACAGCGGCACGTGCTTGTGCTGGCCGCCCACCTTGGCCAGCAGGACCTCAAACAGATGCGCTTGCAGCGCGCCCAGCTCCTGAGGCGTGCGCGTGCGCAAACGCTCCCGCAGCGATGAAGAGACGGCGTATCCAGCCCCGGCCAGATTGACTTCGAACGCTTCCAGACAAGAGTCCGGAACGCTCGCCGTCCCCGGGGAAACGCAGACCTGGGCATGCCGCCGCAGCAGTAAGGAATCGGTTGCGGAGTAGCCGCTTGTCATCGTGCGAAAAAGTGGAGAAGGGAAGCGGCCAGACTGAATCGGAGGTAGAAGGAAGTCCGGCCTAAGCCTTCTCTGCTGGCATCGTAACCGATCCCGCACGGCGTTTCAAACTTTTTACACCCAGTCGGGCAAGCAAGCGCCCTTTGCAAAGTGCTGCCGGACCTGGGACATGGTTCTATCAAGGCGCGCGCAAAGATTCCCTGGTCGCGTGCTGAAAGATGGATCGTTTCTTCGCGCATCCTCCTGCCTCGTTTTACGGCAGTTCGCGCGAAGCCTCGCTGACCAAACTGAATTGAGGCGCCGCGCCCCTGATCAGCAGCCACAGGCAGAACGCGCCCTCCCCCACCAGCGCGGGCAGCAGGATGGCCGGGAACAGCAGGCTGGCCAGCGCTGGGCTGAGCACCATGCTGAAGCTGTTGATCAGGTAGCAGGCGCCGGCCACCTGCATCAGCACGCCGATGCTCTTGGGGATGAAGCCGGACTTCCGGATCAGGTAGCCGACGATCAGGATTTCGACGCCGAAAAAGACCAGCGCCAGCCCGAATGCCTGGGCGTGCGACACCACCGTCAGGTAGGCCAGCGTGTGCAACTGGTGCAAGTCCTCCGGCTTCAGGTATTTCGCCATCGCCAGCGTATCGAGCATGGCCTGCAGCTGCAGCGCGCTCACGCTTTCCACCGCCAGCGAGGTGATGGCGAACAGCACCAGCAGCAGGCTCAGATTCTTGCTCACGGGCCGCAGCAGCACGTAGAAGATCCATGTCAGCGCCACCGCGCACACCAGCAGCACAATCTGCCCCGCCACGCCCAGCCGCCACAGCCATTCCGATGCCTGGATGCGGCGCACGGTGGCGGCCGGATCGCCGCCCACCACCAGCGTGCCCCGGATGAAGGTCTCGCCCAGCAAGCCGATGACGATGATAACCAGGTACAACAGGCCGCCCAGCCGCGCATAGGTTTGCAGCGCTGCGCGCGGCGGGTGTATCGGATTACTGCCGTCCATATCTGCTCCCGGTGAGAGACTGCGGATTATTCGACTTGCTTGAGGATTTTTTCCACCGACGCCAGGCTGGAAGACAGCTTGGCCACTTCCGCCTGCATGGCGGCCAGGGCGGCTTGCTGGGCCGCCTGCGCCTGCACCGCCTTCTCGGCCAGCGCGCTGTAGGCCGCGTCGCTGTCGGCGCGGGCACGGGCGGCGAACGCCGCCGAGAAATACTTCATGCCGAAGATGATCACGGCCGCGCCCAGCGGCAGGCAGATCGTCAACAGGTATATGCTTTCAGACATGGCAACCCCTACTGTTCGTTGTGGACTTGGAGCGTTTTGGCCATCTCCGCGATGGACGCGGGCGACAGCTCGATGCAAAAGCTGCTGGGCTCAAAATAGTTGAGCGCCTTGCCATCCTTCGACACTTCCATCTGGCTCACCACCAGGCCGGCGTCTTCCAGCTTCTGCAGATGCAGATGCAGCAAGGGCCGGCTGATGCCGAGCTCGCGCGCCAGCTGGCTGACATAGTTGCGCCCGCCCGCCACCAGCGCCGCGATGATGCGCAGCCGGTGCGGGTTGGCCAAGGCCGCCAATACCGCCAGCAGCCGGTCGCCTTCAAGGGGATGTTTGTTTGCGCTCACCTGTCAACAATATCTGACACATGACATAAGGTCAAGCAAATTCAATGAGGTAAGATTCAGTTATGCAAGTCATCGGGAGGGACCGGCGATGTCGTACGAAATCGTGCATACATTCGGCAGCACCACCTACTTCATCTTTATCCTGCTGTTTCTCTGGATCAGCCGCGTGCCCCGCACCAATTCCGGGGCCGGCTGGTGGGCCATTTCCATCTCCTGCGCGCTGATGGCCCGTTTGAGCCTGTTCGTGCTGCTGGCCATGGCGGACCAGCGCCTGGCCATCGCCGTGTACGTGGTGTTCAACGTGCTGGAAAAGCCTTTCCTGATGACGGGACTGGTGCGCTTCCTGAACCTGGACGCCGGCATGCGCTGGTTCTGGACCGCCGCGCTGGCGGCCGAAGCCTGGCTGTTCCTCGCGCTGGGCGCCGACTTTCCCGCCTGGGCGCGCACGCTCGGCTATGCGCTGGTCAATGCCGGCTTCATGCTCTGCATGGCCCGCTTCATCTTGAAAAAACGCGCCGAGTTCCCCGGTCTGCCGCTGGCCATCACGGCGGCCGCCTGCATCGCCCTGGCCGCGCACTGGCTGGCCGCGCCGCTGATACTGTATTTGTTCCCCAGCTGGTTCCGGAACGGCTTTGTGCTGGGAACGGTGCTGGTGCTGGTGCAATACCTGTCGCTGCTGGCCGCGGTCCTGGCGCAGTTCCAGGCGCGCCTGCTCGAGGCCGAGGCCAAGGCGCTCGACCTGGCCTTCCTCGACCCGCTGACAGGGCTCAACAACAAGCGCTACATGAACACCCTGTTCGACCAGGCCCTGGTGCTCGCCACCCGTCCGCACCAGGTGGTCGGCGTGTTCTACATCGACCTGGACAACTTCAAGCCCATCAACGACACGGCCGGCCACGCGGCGGGGGACGAAGTGCTGAAAACCGTGGCGGCCCGCCTCAAGGGCAACACCCGCAGCACCGACATCTGCGCGCGCGTGGGCGGCGACGAGTTCGTCGTCATCGCCACCCAGCTGGACAGCGAGGGGCAGGCGGCGGAGATCGCCAGGAAACTGCTGGCCCAGCTCACCCTGCCGGTGCAGGTCAACGGGCAAAGCCACAGGCTGGGCGCCAGCATAGGCATCGGCCTGTATCCCCAGCACGGCAACAGCCTCTCCGAGCTGATCCAGTGTGCCGACCAGGCCATGTACCACGTGAAGCGCAACGGCAAGAGCGGTTGCGAGATGTATAAGGGAATCCAGGCTGATGAGGGCAGGCAGGCTGCGGCCACGTAACTAGCATTCCGCTACGGAGTAGAATGGAGGCAAGGTCTGCATCCCCATTTCCCACCAGGAGCGATCGTGAGATCCGCCGTCTTGTTGACGTTGTGCGCGAGCCTGTTCTTCGGCAGCGGGGCCAGTGCGGGCGACACCATCGTGCTGGCCCACCCTTTCCCCAAGGAAGCCAGCTTTGCGCCCGGGGTGCTGTCGCTGATCTGCGCGGACGCCTTCCAACAACTGGGCATGAGCGCGGAAGTGCGCATGTTTCCGCCGCTGCGCGGCACCATCGAGGCCAACGCCGGCAAGATCGACGGCGAAGTCGGACGGGCCTACGCCTACGCCGACAGCCACCCGAACCTGGTGCGGGTGGAAGAAGCCCTGCTCTCGTTCCGGGTGGCCGCCTTCACCCGCCTCCCCGGGCTGAAGGTCACCGGCTGGGATAGCCTGAAAGGCACGGCCTACCGGGTGGAATACCGCAGCGGCTACCTCACCTTCAAGGCGCGCCTCGAGCAGGTGCTGCCGCCGCAGCAGATTTCCTCGGTGGTCGACAGCCAGATCGGGCTGCAGAACGTGGCGCTGGGCCAGACCGACATCTTCGTCGACCTGGAAGAGTTCGGACAGCGGCAGCTGGCCCGGCTGCACCATCGCTACGGCGGCATTTACAACGCGGGTCTGGTGCAGGACACGCCGGTCTACATCTATCTGCACCAGCGGCACGCGATGCTGGCGCCGCGCCTGGCGGGCGTCCTGTCGAAAATGAAATCCAGCGGCGCCATCGCGCGCCATGTCGCCGCCGCGCTCGCGGACGACCGCAGCGAAGAAAGCGGCCATCGCTAGCGGCGCTCGGCCAGCACCACGCAGTTGCGTCCGGCCTGCTTCGCCTGGTACAGCGCCGCGTCCGCCGCCGCGACCAGGCCGGCCAGGGTCGTGCCGGGCTGCGGCACGCAGGCGGCGCCGCCTGCGCTGATGGTCACCACGCCCGCCGCGGAGGCCGCGTGCGGCAGGGCCAGCTGCTCGACCGCTTGCCGCAGCGACTCGCCGCAGCCGGCCACCCCGGCCGCATCGCCCAGCGGCAACAGCGCCACGAACTCCTCGCCGCCGTAGCGGGCCACAAAGTGGCCGGCGCGCCGCGCGCACTGCTGCAACGCCCCCGCCACGGCGATCAGGGCGGCGTCGCCTGCCTGATGGCCGTTCTGATCGTTGTATGCCTTGAAATGATCGATATCGATCATCAGCAGTCCCAGCGCCAGGCCGTGGCGCTGGTGGCGCGCGAATTCGGCCTCCGCATGGGTATCGAAATGGCGGCGGTTGTACAAGCCGGTCAGGCCGTCGCGCCCAGCCAGCTCGGCCAGCGCCCGCCGCTGCCGCCACAAGCGCAACTGGGTGCGCACGCGCGCCAGCACCACGGGCGGATTCAGCGGCTTGGTGACGAAGTCCGCGCCCCCCGCTTCCAGGGCCCGGACCTCGCATTCCATGCTGTGGTTGGCGGTGACGAAGATGACCGCCGTTTCCGCGCCGGCCTGGTCGGCCTTGAGCTGCTGACACACTTCGTAGCCATCCATGCCGGCCATGTGCACATCCAGCAGCACCAGCGCCGGGCGCCGCTCGCGCGCCAGCCGCAGGCCGGCCTCGCCGCTCAAGGCGAACACGATATCGCCTTCGCCCTGCAACATGGCGCTCAACAGCCTCACCATCTCGACCGTATCGTCGATAATCAGGATCAGCTCGCGTCCTGCCGATCGCTCAGTCATGCTCTTCCTTCCCTTGCAGTGCGTCGTAGCGCCGCGTGCGCCCTTGCTGCATGGCGTTCTGCGCCGCGCTCAGCGCGTCCAGCACCGTGCCGCTGTTGAACGGCTTGACGATGAAGCCCAGCGCCCCGCGCGCCAGCGCCGCGTGCACCGAGCCTTGCTGGTTTTGGCCGCTCACCATCAGCACGCCGATGCCGGGCAAGCGCGCCACCAGCGACGCCAGCACTTCCAGGCCGTCCCGATCCGGCATCTGGATATCCAGGCAGACGATGTCCGGCTTGAGCTGCAGCGCCCGCTCCAAGCCGGCTTCCGCCAGGGACGCTTCGCCGACCACGTCGTAGCCGTTGCCCTGGATGATCATGCGCAACACGGTGCGGGTCAGCTCGTTGTCATCGATGATCAGCACCCTGGCGGGTTTGCTTGTCTCCATCCTCATCCCTCCGCGCTCATGTCGCACGACGCCAGCACGGCCAGGGCCGCTTCAAAGTCCAGCCGGTCCATGGCCCCGCGCAAGGCGGCCGCACGTTCAGCGCCCAGTTCCTGCAGCAAGGCCTGGTGGATCTGGTCGTAATGGGACACCGCCGCTACATTGTACTCAGCGAGCTGCTTCCGGAACAAATCCAGCGCCTGCGGCGAGACCGCCCCGGCTGTCTCGCCGGGATCGGCCGCCTGCTGGGCCAGCCACGCGCCGGCCGCCGCCAGCGCCGCCTCGAACTCGGCGGCGGCCAGTGCGAACAGGCTGTCGATGCGCGCCGCGTCGCCTTGCGCCAGCGCCTCTTCCAGCGCCAGGCTGGCGGCGGCAAAGCGCTGCGCTCCCAGCGTGCCAACCCCGCCGCGCGCCGCATGCAGGGTCCGCGCGGCCGTCTCGCCGTGGCCGGATTGCCACGCTTGCCGGGCGCTGTCGATCGGGGCGGCGCCGCCATCGACAAAGGCGCGGACCAGCTGCGTGATGGTCTGCATGTGGCCGGGATAGCCGGAGATGGCGCCCAGCAAGGCGCCGATGTCGAACACCTTGGACCCGGCCGGCACCGGCGCCGGCACGGCGGGTGCGGCGGCGGGCAGGTGGCGCTGCAGCACGTCGCGCAGTTGGGCCGCCACGACAGGCTTGCCGATGAAATCATCCATGCCGGCGGCGACACAGCGGTTGCGCTCGCTTTCCATGACCCCGGCCGTCATGGCCACCACCGGCAGGCTGAGCGCCAGCTGCTGCCGGATGGCGCTGGCGGCGGCAAAGCCGTCCATCACCGGCATCTGCACGTCCATCAGCACCAGCGCGAAATCGTCCGGCCGCACCCGCAGCACGTCCAGCGCCAGTTGGCCGTTGCCGGCCACTTCGACGGTCAGGCCGAGCGCCGACAGCATGGCCTTGGCGATGTATTGATTGAGCTCATTGTCCTCCACCAGCAGCACCCTGCCGCTCAGCGGCGCCGGTGCGGCCGGCGCCGGCGCGCTGCGCGCCGCGCTTCCCTGCCGGCGCCGCAGCGTGACGCTGCGCACGCCCGCCTCCAGGCTGGCCGCCGTGACCGGCTTGTCGAGGCACAGATCGGCGCCCAGCGCAGCCAGGCCGGGCTCGAGGCGGGCGCGCTCGTGGCAACTCAACAAGGCGATGACGATGGCCGGCGGCCCGCCGCGCAAACGCCGCAGGATGGCCTCCGCGCCGCCGCCCGCGCAGTCCCGCCCGTCCAGCAGCACTATCCCTGCGGCCGGCGCGTCCGCTTCGGCGAGGTCCGCCGCATGGACGCGCCAGCCCAGGCGCTGCACCGCATGCGCCAGCGCCGCGTGCGAGGCGGCATTGGCGGCGAACAGGCGCACCGCCGGCACGGCGGCGCCGGGCTCCCCGGCCTGCGCCGGAACGGCCTCCTCCTGGCCGGCCACCGGCAGCGTTAGCGTCACGGTAAACACGCTGCCGGCGCCTTCGCGGCTCTCCACCGCGATCTCGCCGCCCATCGCTTCCACCAGTCGGCGCGAAATGGCCAGGCCCAGGCCGGTGCCGCCAAAACGCCGCGTCATCGACGAGTCCGCCTGGGTGAACGCCGAGAACAGCCGGCCCAGCTGCTCGGGCGACATGCCGATGCCGGTGTCGTGCACTTCGAAGCGCAGCGCGGCCAGCCCCGCCGCAGAGACCGTGCCGCGCACCCGCAGCGCGACGCTGCCGTGCGCGGTGAACTTGATGGCGTTGCCGGTCAGGTTCACCAGCACCTGCTGCAGGCGCAGCGCGTCGCCCAGCAGCATGGCCGGCAGCGCCGGGTCGGCGTCGATCAGCAGCTCCACGTCGGCGCTGCCGGCGTTGACGCCCATCACCACGGCCACCGCCGCCAGCAGCGCGTCCAGATTGAAGGGCGCCACCGACAATTCCATCTTGCCGGCCTCGACCTTGGAAAAATCGAGGATGTCGTTCAGGATCCCGAGCAGGGTGTTGCCCGACTGCCGGATCAGGTCCAGGTCGCGGTGCTGCTCGGTGCTCAATTCGGTCCGTTTGAGCAGCTCGGCCAGGCCGAGCACCGCGTTCAGCGGCGTGCGCAGCTCATGGCTCATATTGGCGACAAACTGGCTCTTGGCCTCGCTGGCCGCGTCGGCCCGCTGCTTGGCCGCGCGCAAGTCCTGTTCGGTCTGTTTTTGCGCGGTGATGTCTTTGGCGATGCCCAGGAAGCCGGTCACGGCGCCGTGCTCGTCGCGGATCGGCGTCACGGTCAGCCGGACCGGCAAGGTGCTGCCATCGCGCCGCACGTAGGTCCACTCTTGGCTCTCCTCCCGCCCCAGCAGCGCAGGCTCGGCAAACACGGCGAAGCCGCTGACGCTGCGGCCGAGTTCCCGGCCCAGCTCCGCGCCGCGCCGCGCAATCTCCTCCGGAACATGGATCAGCGCCGGGGTCTGCCGTCCCACCATGTCTTCAGCGTCATAGCCGAGCATGCGTTCGGCGCCGACGCTGAAGACCTGGATCACGCCGTCCAGGTCGGTGGAAATAATGGAAAAGGCGATCGCCGACTCGACCAGGGTGCCGAACTTGCGTTCGGACTGGCGCAGCTCGCTGGTAATGGCCAGCGCGCGCTGGATCGCCTCCTCCCGGTTGGCGGTCAATGCGCGCACCACGCTGAAGAAGAGCAGGCTGATCATCATGCCCGCCACCAGCACGATCAATGCCTTGTCGTGGTCGATTTCGGACTCGAACTCGGGCCGCGAGGTCACCCGCAGCGTCCACGTGGCATCGCCCACGCCGACGCTGACCACGCCCGAGTAGGGATGCAGATAAGCCGGCTGTTGCCCCGGGCCAGCCGCGTCGGAGTAGATCCTGGCCTCCGGCGAGGTCGATTGGCCATCGAACACTTCCAGCGCCACCTTGGGCACCGGACTGGGAAACACGCCGCGCATCAAGTCGTCCATCTGGAAGGCCGCGTACACGAAGCGCTCGATGGCCTGGCGGCGTTGCTCCGGCGTGGCGATCGGCGCGCCGTTGCGGAAGATGGGAACGAAAATCAGGAAGCTGGCGCGCGGCGTCTTGCGTGCCGCCTGCACCAGGGTCACGCGGCCACTGGTGGCCAGCGCGCCGCTCTCGACCGCCCGCTCCAGCGCGGCCCGCCGCACGGGTTCGGACTGCAGGTCGAAGCCCAGCGCGCGCGCGTTCACCGCATCCAGCGGTTCCGGGAAGGCGACGGGGACATAGCTGTCGCGCTCGCCTTCCGGCCACACCCGGTAGCCGGCCAGCCCCTGGGCCGCCATCCTGCGCGCGATCTGCTCCCGGTCCGTGACGCGCTCGGCCACACCCAGCACCTGGATACCGGGATACTTTGTGCCGACGTCCAGGCTGGAAACATACTCGTGCCAGTCGTGGCGGCTGATCGCGCTGGACGCATGGAACAAGGCCTTGCCGCCGGTAAGCACCTGGGTATAGGTTTCCATGCGCTCCGAAACGCGGCGCCGGATATCCTCCACCTTGGCCTGGAACAGGTCCCTGGCGCGCTGTTCGGTGCCGTTCGCCACCGAGTGCCACACCAGAATCGTCAGCGCCAGGCACACGAACAGCACCGACCAGTGGAACAAGTACAGCAGGTTCGCCCGCCGCAGTGCCTCGCGGGCCTGCCCGGGGCGCCGCAAGTGCGCTTCCCGGTCCGACGCCAGCACCATGCCCACCATGCAGCTCAGGGCGATGAACACCTCGAGCGACGAGAGCGCATCGTTCAGGGCGCCGGTGCTGAAGGGGCCCAGGCCCTGGGTGGTGCCGACCACGGCGGCGCCGTTCAGCAGCAACAGCAGCAAGGTCACGCCGCGCATGCCGTAACGGAAACTGGCCCAGCCTACCGTGGGCAACAGCAGCAGGGCCAGCGCCCGGTGCGATTGCACCGCGTCATAGTGGCGGCCGAACAGCAGGTGCAAGGCCAGTCCCAGCACCAGCAGCCCGGCGCCGGTCACAATCACCACCCGCGCGTTCCAGCGCCCAGCCCAGGGACACCGCGACCACGCCAGGATAAACGGCGTGACCACCAGGATGCCGGCCGCGTCGCCCAGCCACCAGATCAGCCCCACCTGCCGCAGCGCTTGCAGCGGGACCACGCCGGACACCAGCAAGCTGGCCATGCCCGCCGAGGCGCCGACCAGCGACATGACGGCGGCGGCGGCCACGAAAGCATAGACGCGCTTCGGCTCGTCGAGCAGCGGCCCCGGCCCCACGAAGCGGCGGAGCAGCCACGTTCCGCACAGCGCTTCCAGCGTATTGCCCGCAGCGATGGACAGCGACGCGGCAAACGCCGGCACGCCGCTCAAGGTGCCATTGACGGCGAACTCGACGAAATTGGCCGCGAATGCTCCCAGCAGGATGCCCGGCCAATAGCGAAAACCCAGCAGCAGCAAGGCGGCGAAGGCGATGCCGGAGGGTGGCCACACAGGCGACACGTTGGTCGAGGCGAAAGCCAGCAGCAGCCCCAGGCGCGCGGCGACGTAATAGGCCAGCGCCAAGGCAATGTTGATCATCAGCAAAGATGAAAAGGGCATCCGCTTCAAGCTCATCCTCCAGTGGGTAGCGCCAGCTTATCACCGCCGCTGCTGGAATTGATGCCAAATAGCAAAAAAGGAACACATGCGCGCGGTACATTAATGTGCGGGCCGGGGCCGCATTCATGATTCTGGCCTACAGCAACGGCAGGCCGAAAGGTACATGGCCTGTCATATAGTCTGGCTAAGCAAAAGGAAATAAGTCCGGCGCTCACCGCTGGCATAGAATGAAATGATGAAAGCCATTCCCGCCTTCTTATGGCGCAGCCCGCTACTGCTGCTGGCAGTCGCGCCCCTGCACGCCGCGCCGCCGCTGCCGCCGTTGCGCTTCCTGGTGGTCGATGGCCACGGCATGCCGCTGGCGCAGCCCCGCACGGGCACGGCGGGGCAACGCAGCGCCCTGGGGCCAGGCATCATCAAGAAATGGCAGGATGCGCTGGCGGCTGAACTGGGGCGCACGCCGGTGAACCTGGTATTGCCGCGCAAGCGGCAGGACCAGGCCGTGGCCAACCGCCAGGTGGATTTGCGCTGCTTCGTCAGCCCGGAATGGCTGCCGGCCGAACTCGCCGCCCAGTACGAGTGGCCTCAGGCTTTCATGGAAGTGGAAGAGCGCATAATCGGCAATGCGGACGCAGCGCCCGTGCAGCGCATGGCCGACCTGCACGGCAAGCGCATCGGCACCGTGCACGGCTACCAGTATCGCAAGCTGGCGCCGCTGTTCGACGCCGGCAGCGCGTGGCGCGACGATGCGCCGTCCGAGGCGGCGCTACTGGCCAAGCAGTTGGCCGGGCGCACCGACGTCTCCGTCATGCGCACACTCGATTTCGCCTACCTGAAGCTGCACGATCCGCGCCTGGCCAGGCTGGCGCTGGCGCCGCTGGCGGTGAGCCGTTTCTCGCTGTACTGCGCACGAACCCACTACAGCAGCGTGACGTTGGCGCAGTTGCAACTGGCCCAGCAGCGGCTATTGCAAGGCGGGATACTGGAAAAAATACTGCAATCCTATCGGTAAGCCACGCGCCAACTCAGCTGGCCCTGGCTGTTGAAGCTAGCACGATGAAAAGGTACTGGATCAAGCGGATCGGATGGGCTCAGCCCCTGTCTGCTAGTGGAAATCGGCTGGGAAAAGGCGGATAACACTGCTGTTCCATTCCCTTAACCGGCGCATGGACCCAGAACGCCAGCGGCGCCGTGCGCCAGTCCTTGCAGAAACTGAAATGGTAGATTGTGCTCATGCCCGATGCTGGCATAAAGCCGCCAATTTAAAAAGAAAAAAGGGCTGCATGCTCGCGCATACAACCCTTTTTCTTCCTACTGGTGCGCTGACCGGAACCGCACTGCAGAGGGGGATTTCCGCCATTTTTCGAAAAGTACCGCCAAAGATACCGCCACATCTTCAGGCGCTCCGCGATTGGTGTTTTCGGACAGCGCCCACGGCGAATCCCTTGCAAACGCCGCCGCCCGGCTTAGAATGAAGTTTCTCAAGTGGTGGGATTCCTCCCACCCCCACGCTGTCGAGCGTGGTCCCATGCAAATCATGGGCGTTGCGGTCGTTACCCGCCTCCATACCGGACGCCAAGCGCGTCCACGTTATCCAGCAAAGTAAGCCGTCATTGCACGGCACCGTGGCCTGAACTTCACGCCACAGAATCCGGGAAGCATACGCTCCCGATCAGCGCCAAACGGCGCGCATGGCAAGGGCAAGCTCCTTGTCTGGATTGGCCCGCCAGCTCCCCGTGGCAGCGGGCCGCTACAAAGCCCTGCATTGCAGGCGCTTCCGAATCGCCGCGACCATCGCACACCGTGCGATACGACGTCACCAAAGGTGGTTGTCACGGATGCGAGCATGCGCGTCGTTACTGGCGGCGTGCTGCCAGTGACGACGCGCCGCCGACGGCATAGCCTCAGGCGGCAAGCGGCTTACTTCCGCGTGATGGTGTTCAGTGACGAGGCCAAGCGCCTCCATCGCAAGCAAGCCTTGCGATTCCCTCAGCCCGCTTCGGGCTTGGTTGTTTGAGTTTGATCCGTGCACGAGGTGCACTCCATGGACCCTGGGTGATTGGTCCCCGCTGCGGCAGTTCCCTCCGGGACCGCGCAGCGGTGCCACAAGCGCATGCGGCGCAGGCAAGCAGTATCGGCAACCGCATACACGGGAGTGGTGTCCCGAGGCCCTAGTTCAACTTGTCCTGCTGCGGCAGTACGGGTGGCCAGAAACACTTACCTGACCAACCTACACCACGCGGCATTGATGTAGAAACCCAATGATCGGAAGGAGGAACTTTGCCATGCGCGACTTGAACTACCAGCTCAAACAGCTTTGTCACCGCAACCGGGATGGCAGCTTTGCGACGCAGGCCGACCGCGAGCGCTTGTTGAACCTGTGCGCGAACGACCTGGCGGAACGGGGCTTCCGGCATATGAGTGTGGACAGCCTGAAACCGAAGCATGTGGCGGCGCTGCTCGATAAATGGAAGCAGGATGGCATCGGCACCGGGACGCTCAAGAACCGCATGAGCGCCCTGCGCTGGTGGGCCGAGAAGATCGGCAAGGACAACATCATTGCGCGCACCAACGACGCGTATGGCATCGCCGAGCGGGTGTTTGTCACCAATGTGTCGAAGGCCAAGGTGCTCGATGCCGACATGCTCGCCCGCGTGACCGATCCCTATACCCGGATGTCCTTGCAGTTGCAGGCCACGTTCGGATTGCGGCGCGAGGAAAGCATCAAGATCAAGCCTGCCTGGGCCGATTGCGGCAGCTTCTTGCGGTTGCAGGATAGCTGGACCAAAGGCGGCAAGTATCGGGAGGTGCCGATCACGACTGCGCAGCAGCGTGCCGTGCTGGATGCGGCCAAGACACTCGCGGGGAAAGGCAGCCTGATTCCGGCGCAGATGCGCTATCGGGATCAGTTGAACCGCTTCCGGGCGCAATGCGACAAGGCGGGCGTCCATGGCGTGCATGGGCTGCGGCATGAGTATGCCCAGCGGCGCTACGCCGAGTTGACCGGCTGGCCTTGTCCCGCGAGCGGCGGGCTCACGTCCAAACAGCTGGATGCGGCCAACAAGTCGGTCGATCACGCTGTGCGGCTGCAGTTGTCGGCGGAGATGGGCCATTTCCGCGAACAGGTCACTTCGATTTATTTAGGTAGATGACCTATGACTTGAAGCAGGCCTTTTTGGGCAATGCTGGCCCGACCTTGCGTACTAGCGGTAACAGATTAAACGACAGTCTGTTTGCGCCCCAAAGCCGCCGGTCGCCACCTTGCGGAACTTCGTAAGTGGCGGATCATTTGCTTGACCATCACTCGAGGACAATATTGGGAGGCGACTAGAGATTTAGGCACGGTCAGAAAAAGGCCATTCAATGATAAAATGCCTTGATTTCTTCGCCGATTAAATCTATCCGCTGACGTCCATTTGGCATCAACCTGTGTAAATTGGCTAACGCGGTGGGAGATGTAAGAAACCGGGCTTGCTCCTCACTGGGACGTTCAAAGGATCGAACTGAAAACACGAACCATCGCCCCAACGATTCTCCAAGGCCAAGCGCATCTGATTCTTCCTTATTCAGGTCTCGGCTAAATTTCAAGATGCATTCGATCCATCTCCACTTTTCACGCTCGGCAAACATCAGTAACATTTGCAGGTCCCCGAAACGCGAAAGAATTTCTTCGATTCTTGAAAATGGAATGTACGCGCCATATCTGCAAACGAGTTGATAGGAAAACCTCCGAACTCCACGAGCGGTGTCCTGCAAAGCGCATAGAGCGATTTCGTCCTTAGCTTGAGGAGCCAATTTGTGCCAAGAATTGAATGCCGCCCGCCGAACTGATATGTCTGAGCTCGTGCAAAACGATTGGATGAGCGGTATGTCAGCGACATTTTGAAGGCTGGCAAGCGCAGTCACTAGAATCCTCAGTTTTCGCGCCTTTAAATTTTTCGTATCGAGTAACTCGTGATATCGCGCTCTTACGTCTATTCCCTGAGAACGAAGAAAACTCACCGCCACAAAACGGACGGATGATTGAGGATCGTCTAAAGCCGCATTCGCAAACTGGCGGCCATTGACACCACTTTCTTCCAATACCTTTTTAAGGGCAATAGTGCGAACAGAACCGAAGTGCGAGCGGCTAGCGGCCTTGTATTGGGCAAGTTGTTCATCTCTCGGCAGTTCCGCGCAGTATTGCATCGCGAGATTGGCAAGAACTATATCGTCATTGCGTCTTAGGATTAAGTCGAATAGCTCGACGGTACCCAACAAACTGTGCCTCTTGAGCAGGTGAATGCACGCCCGTGCTGTTTTGATACTCTTACCTTCCGCATTCGAAATGAGTTCTTCAACCGGAATTGTTTCCGTCACCGCCATTTCGAAAGCATTGAGCCACCTCGAGTATTCATCCCTACCCGAGCTGTGCACCAGTAGAATTGCTGGAAGCGTTGACAGAACCTGACTTGAAGGTACAAAGGGGAGCATCGTCACCAGGGCCTTCCGCGCCAAGTGACGTACTTGAGGTACCCAATCATTTAAACGTTCAGCAACAAGCGCGAATAGCTCCGGCAAAGCTAGCTCAACGCACCGTGCTATCGCTGCTTCACGAACATATCCGGAGTAATCACGTGCCAGCGTCCGCAATTCTTCAACATTATTAGCGGATCTAGCTTCTTGAATTCGTCCAGCAACATATCGATCAGGCGGATATCGATGTTCTGCATGGCTTTCGGTGGAAGCAATTGGTTCATTCTTTTGACCGAACAAGAAACGAAAAATTTTCATCTAAGGTACGGCGCGAGCTGCGCCAATAGGTTTATATCAAATGCCTGTAGCTGGCCGGTACTTGTCGGCCTCGTCTAATTGCTGAGGCGGTAGATATCTTCAACCTCGCTTGCAGATAGCTTTCTAAGGCTGTCCTCTATTTCCTGCAATCGAGCAGACGTAGGGAAGTGTAAGGTGATTATTTCGCCGCCTTGCCGTTCGGCCGTAGTCCGGTAATCGTAAGGCAAGTCGCAGGCGTCACCGAGATAGTCCTCAACGAAATCAGACAACTCATAATCGCCCACAACGACGACGACATGCTCATCATTGTGCATCCCAATTTGAATATAGGGTAAAACCTGTTTCATGTCTTCCTTAACAAAACCGCCGATGCATACCAGCAACTCCTGGCCGAAATGAGCCAACTCATCTCTAAACCACGCCCGTCATCCGTGCACCTGATTCGGCGATTTCCACCAAAGCAAACGCTTGACTCATGACCAGTAGACCTACGCGATAAAAAGCTGCCTGAGACGAATCTACATCATGCACGGTAACTTCTTTAACCCACACACTGCCAGAATCTGGAAAATTCGGGAAGTAACGAGTAAGCCCGTGACTCAGGCCCTTCATAATCGCATCAGCGTACTCTTCTGGCGGCTGGACAATGAAATGTATCCCTGGCTCTTGGTTGTAATGGAACTGTATTCGCAAACCCGCCGACTGAAATCGTGGGCCCAAGTGCGCGCTGAAAAATGCGTAATGCTCAACTTCTCCTGGATGATTCAACGGCATTGCGAAATCTCTTTTCTATAAAACTTGGCGCAAGGTTGAGCGGCCGGTCCTGGCCGAACTCGGCCGGCACCAGTCAGGATAGCATCATGCTCATGTGCAAAATACACGAATTGTCACGAGCAGACTGAAGCGGCCCCACCGAGGAGCTTTTGCGGTTGTTATCTGTAGCGTCAGGCATCCTGCGGCAGCATGGCGAGCCATGCTTGCGTTCGAACTAGAACTGACTCCAGCTCTGGCAAACAACCGTCCTCGTCATACCATTGCGCAATATCGAAATCATGAGCGAGGTTCTCCATTTCTTTGATAAGGTCATACGGCATCGCCTCCAGAGCACGTCCATTGTTTCGAACGATTTCGGCAAACGTAGAGGCAGCAATCTTTCCTAACTGAACATCCTCTAGTCCACCTGCGATTCTTGCAACTAATGTTGGATTAGACATGTGGCGGTTTGTAAGAAGTTCTGTGAAAAAGGTGGTAGGCGCTTTTCGGGATTCTAGTCTTCGAACCACAGTATACGGGCCGAACGCGTTTCTGGCCGAGCGCAGCAGTTCAAAAACCGAAACTTCAATCAATCACATTGTTTAAGTTCTGCTTGGCCCAAGCAGAGCGCGCATCCAGCAGGCTACCTTTGTTTGCTCCACCAGCATAGGCCGGATTGCTTGACTGTACCGGGTCATCTTCCCAATGACATATCTCACAGATTTCATATGCTCCCGGTTCGTCGATTACCTTGGAGCCACAACAGGGACACGGAAGAAATGTATCGTGCATAAACTTGTTCCATATGAAAAGGCTACGAGGTAGTACTGCGCTAGCGACGGTAAAAGCTGTCCGCTAATGGCCGGAAACTGCCAGCCATCCTTAAGCATTAGTGTAGCGTCCAAGAATGGGTTGTAGGTGAATACGTCATGAATGGCGTGGTCTCGCTATTTTCCGGTGTAATGTCCGCAGACAGCTCTAATTCTTCTGACAGCTGTTCCACGAAGTCGAGAACAGCGTCATGCTCAATAGGCCCAGAAATTTCTCGCGGTGATATATCAAGCTCGAGCTGCCAGTCAACGAAGAAATGGCAATTGACGCTTACTTGGCCGAGCATCACCGACAGCAGATGACTGCCCTCTCGATTAGCAAAAAGAGCTTGGCTTCCTGGGAACTGGGCGTGGTCACCATCAAAGCTGTATGAAAGCTCATACTTGCGGACCAGTGAATCGAACCGTTCCCACTGCTTTGACCCCATCTGTTGGATGTAGACGTCCCGGAGAGAGCCGTCGTCAGCCCATAAATAAGGAGATGTATCGAATACAGGTCTCATTGGTTCAATTCTCACGTACATGGAAAGGTCCGCTTGTGGCCGTTAGCCGCTATGCGGCGGATAGACTCCAGCAACGGGCGCGCTACGGCGTGGAGTGAAGTCGATTCCGGTTTCGATGAGCGTCAGTACATCTTGAACAGCGACCTCCAACTCATCTTGGTTGCAGAAATATGCAGCAATCTCGCCGAGGTGTCGATATGAGGAGCGATTAAATCCCTCTTCAATATCGTTGTACCAGATGACATTCTTTCCAACTAGAGCCACAACCCAAAATCCACCGCCTGCTTTTCCGAACGATTGTTCACTCCATTTCTGCGGAGTTATTTTGATTGCCTGCCACAGGCGAAAAAGCTGGGGCGACATCCTTGCCTCTGCCTTACTCACTAGGTCCCATAAGTCAACTTCTGAAATCGGTGCCCAATCCATTACTTCGTTCCTTTTATGGCTGCGTCTGCTTCTGGCCGGTTGTAGCCGTAGGGCGAACGGCTGCTTCTGGCCGAACTCTGTCGATTGTACTCGACGGCGAGTTGAAGATGGTCAGCTCCGTCGCGGCCGCAAAGAAGCCGCCTTTCGCAGCTATGTTCAGGTCACATTGCTACCGGCGAGCTTTACAAGATTACAGCTAATAGCAAATTGCTCGCTTAGCACGGCCAGATTGTCCGGGTCTTCCCAGAATTGCTTATCAAGTTCGTCCAATCGCTGCCAAAGCGAATCGCTCTCGGCAGCGACAAGCATCGTTCGCCGGGCACAAGAGTCTTCTGGTACATCCCCGAATCCGAAAATCATCTGCTTTGCTTTCTGCAGCAGAAGCAGACTTTTCAAAGCACCCATGGCTTTGAAACCGTCCAGCGCAGCCGAATAGGTGGCTCCGGAACTGTTGTGAAAATACTGATGGAAGCCACCGTTGTAAACTTCGCCGCTTACGCATCCGACAGCCCAGTATTGCCATTCCGAGTCTGACAATTCACTGTAGCCAGCAGATGGCCCGTGCACCCTATCAACTAGCTCACGCCAATAAATGCGAAATGGGTCGGTCGCATCAAGTTCGCGCTCTCTCTTCGCAGCGAGTTTGGACGCTTCCATATCCGCGCGTGTCCCGGACTTGCAAGGCATGCACAGCCCGCCAGTTCGCGCGGCGGTCTCCGTCATGATTAAAGCTTGGCAACTCGAGCATGGAATTTTCATCTGATTTCTGGAATTGGTAAGGGCGGCGGCGAGTTATCTGAGTGTCCGATATTGGCCGGATGCAGCCAATGGTACGGCCAATGGTGCAGCATATCAGGTTGCTAATTGGAAAAACTCACACATTCTCACATGCCACCATTGTTCGTTCGAAGCAAGCTACGGCTTGCATAAGTTCACAGATACCCAGAAGCGCGAGATGCCCGTTCGTGGAAATACGGTGCACGCCGTTTGACACCTGCTACCACGCCGTCTACATTGCAGTGGCAGCAGCTGGCCCTGCAGAAGTGGGCAAGCCTTCAAGCGTCACCCTGGTTGAACATTCAGATTGTGCGGACATCCAGCGCAGTTGCACAGGCGAACCGCGCTGAGCCCCACAGCAAATTTTTAAGTCGATTAGCTCTGCTTGCCCTCGCAGCCCCTAGCCCTTGGCGCGAACAAAGAGCCTCTTCATCGAAGCGCCACGGACTGTCCCCCGCAGTCGGCACAACTTCCCATCCCCTTTAATGCGCACAAAGTGAAGGAGCACGCTATGACCACACCCAGAAAATTCCTGCGCCTGCCTGCGGTGATCGAAGCCACCGGATGGTCTCGCGCCACTGTCTGGCGGAAAGTGAAGGATGGCGTTCTGCCAGCGCCAATTCCGATCGGGCCGAAGTCAGTGGCCTGGGATGCGGCTGAAATCGCGCAATGGCAGGAGCGCTGCATTAACGCCAGCCGCAACATCGCCTGATCGTTTCTGACAGCTTTCCTGGGTCTTATCCATCGCAAGGAAGCGAAACGGGGCCGGACGGCAAGGCTGGCCGGCCCCATTTCGCTTACCGGTTCCTATCGTCCGGTGCCGTGAAGTGATACCACCTCGGCACCAACCCGCAGCTTATCCAGATAGTCCGCCCACCGCTGCATCATTTCGCGCCTGGCGGGCAGATGCGAGGTGCGGTTGTACGCGCGCCCCAATGGATCACGCACTGTGTGGGCAAGCTGGTGCTCGATCAGGTCAGGGCGCTCGCCGAGCACTTCATCGAGGATGGTTCTCGCCATGGCGCGGAAGCCATGCCCGGTCATGACCTCTTTGCCGTAACCCATATAGCGCAAG
Source organism: Massilia sp. NBRC 108631 (assembly GCF_059704565.1). Taxonomy (NCBI): domain Bacteria; kingdom Pseudomonadati; phylum Pseudomonadota; class Betaproteobacteria; order Burkholderiales; family Oxalobacteraceae; genus Massilia; species Massilia sp. NBRC 108631. Next base: position 143,733 of record NZ_BAAKJE010000261.1, on the reverse strand, counting down.
GCCGCGTTGATTGTGTTCTCGCTCATGCAGGCTTTGCTGCGCAGGCTGGGGAAGACATACTGCCCGTCGCCGGTGATGGGGTGCAGTGCGCGCAATATGTCCACTGCCTGAGTGCTGAGCGGAACAAGGTGCTCGACCTTCATTTTCATCTTGGCCGCAGGTATCCGCCACTCTGCCGCGTCCAGATCGATTTCCGCCCACTCTGCGGCCCTCAGTTCACCAGGACGCACAAACACCAACGGTGCCAGTTTGAGCGCTGCCACGGCCGCTGGAAAGCCGTGGTAGTCGTAAATGGCGCGCATCAGCGCCCCTACCTGCTTCGGCTCCGTGATCGCAGCGAAATTTCCTTTCACCGTCGGCGCGAGGGCGCCACGCAAGTCGGCGGTGATATCGCGCTCCACCAGGTCGAGCGCCACCGCGAACCGGAAGATCTGGCCGCAGACTTGTTTGACCCGGTGGGCGGACTCCACGGCGCCTCGCGCTTCCATTTTTTGCACGGCGGCCAGCACGTCGCGAGGCTTGATAGCGGCAATCGGCTTGCTGCCGATAACGGGGAAGACATTCTTGTCGAGCCAGCCCTTGATCTTGTCTTGCGTGCTGGCTGTACGGCTAGGCGCGACTTTCAGAAGCCACTGATTGGCAACCACTTCAAAGGTTTGTGCGGCGGCGGCGGTCCTGGCGTACTTGCCTTCCTGCTTGGCCTGACTCGGGTCTATGCCCTCGGCCAGCAAGGTGCGGGCCTCGTCGCGCCGTTTGCGGGCGCTTGCCAGCGACACTGCCGGGTAGACGCCCAGCGCCAGTGTCTTGCGTTTGCCGAGGAAGCGGTAGTCCATGCGCCAGTACTTGCCACTGTCCTTCACCAGCAAATACATGCCGCCGCCATCGGCGTGCTTGTCGCCCGCCGCGCTGCTGGGTTTGGCCTTCCGGATGAAAGTATCGGTGAGCGCCATGGCTGCCTCCTTGACGGTATCTCGTTTCCGCGCTGGCCGGAGATACCGTCAAAACTGCCGGTATTTCCTTGAGCTTTCATGCTACGCCGCCAGACCGTCGGAGACAACAAAAAACCCGCGCTCCCTATGAGAGAGGCGGGTTTTTGATACTTCTTGGTGCTGCTTAATACTAACTACTGGTGCCGCTGACCGGAATCGAACTGGTGACCTTCGCATTACGAATGCGCTGCTCTACCGACTGAGCTACAGCGGCGAAACCTTACCTAGCGCCTGTAGCGGTGCGTACCGGCTACGGCGAAAGAGGCTCGCATTCTAACAATAAACCGTCCAGATGCGCTAGTGCTTTTTCGTTTTAAGCGATAAATCACTCGGCGTGGTAGCCGGTCACCACCGCCACTTCGTCGCGCGAGCCCAGGAACACCGGCACGCGCTGGTGCAGCTTGTGCGGCTGGATATCCATGATGCGCTGCTTGCCGTCGGTGGCCGCGCCGCCTGCCTGCTCCACGATGAAGGCCATCGGGTTCGCTTCGTACATCAGGCGCAGCTTGCCGGGCATCGAAGTGTCGCGCATGTCGGCAGGGTACATGAAGATGCCGCCGCGGTTCAGGATGCGGTGCACGTCGGCCACCATGGATGCGATCCAGCGCATGTTGAAGTTCTTGGCGCGCGGACCGGTGTCGCCGGCCAGCAGCTCGTTCACATAGCGCTGCACCGGGGCGTGCCAGTGGCGCGAGTTCGACATGTTGATGGCGAATTCCTTGGTGGTGGGCGGAATCTGCATGCCGCGCTGGGTCAGCACCCAGGAACCCATTTCGCGGTCCAGCGTGAAGCAGTTCACGCCGTGGCCGGTGGTCAGCACCAGCTGCGTCTGCGGGCCGTAGACGGCGTAGCCGGCCGCCACCTGCTGCGCGCCCGGCTGCAGGAAGTCCTGCTCGGACGGCGTGACCATGCCTTCCGGCGCTTTCAGCACCGAGAAGATGGTGCCGATGGAGACGTTCACGTCGATGTTGGAAGAGCCGTCCAGCGGGTCGAACACCAGCAGGTATTCGCCCATCGGGTAGCGGTTCGGAATCGGGTGAATGGTTTCCATTTCTTCCGACGCCATGGCCGCCAGGTGGCCGCCCCACTCATTCGCTTCCAGCAGGATCTCGTTGGAGATCACGTCCAGCTTCTTCTGCACTTCGCCCTGCACGTTCTCGGTTTCCAGCGCGCCCAGCACGTCGCCCAGCGCGCCCTTGCCGACGCTGTGCGAGATGGTTTTGCAGGAGCGCGCCACCACTTCGATCAGCAGGCGCAGTTCGGCCGGGATGGTGTTGTGGAGGCGCTGTTCTTCGACCAGGTACTGGGTCAGGCTGATGCGTTTCATCGTTTTCCTTGTGGTGTTTGCAGATTCAAAAATTAGTTGGCGAGTGCTTTGCTGACGACTTCCATCACGTCGTTCGACAGCGGCGTGGCGCGCGCGACCTGTTCCAGCGCACGGCGCATCTGCTCCTGCAGCGACGGCGCGTAACGGCGCCAGCGGTCCATGCTGCGCGCCAGGCGGGCGGCCACTTGCGGATTCAGCGCGTCCAGCGCGATCACGTGCTCGGCCCAGAATTCGTAGGCGCTGCCGTCCCTGGCGTGGAACTGCGAAGGGTTGGCGTTACAGAAGCTGAAGATCAGGCTGCGCGCGCGGTTCGGGTTCTTCAGGGTGAAGGCCGGGTGCTGCATCAGCTTGCGCACTGCCGCCACGTCGGTGTTGGGGGCGGCGGCCTGCATGGCGAACCACTTGTCCACCACCAGCGCTTCGTTGGAGAAGTCCTTGTAGAAGCTTTGCAGATAGCTGCGCGCGTCCTCGCCGCTGTGGATCAGCGCGACCAGCGCGGCGGCGCGGTCGGTCATGTTGGTGGCTTGCTCGAACTGCTGCTGCGCGAGCTTCAGTTCGGCGGTGCCGGGATCGATCAGCAGATAGGCCAGCGCCAGGTTTTTCAGGCCGCGCTTGCCGGCCGATTGCGCGTCCGGGCTGTAGGGGCCGGGTGTCTGGTTGGCCTGGTATTGCGCCAGCAGCTCAGGCGCGAGTTCGCGCGCGATGGTGCGGCGCATGAACTGGCGCGCGGCGTGGATGGCGTGCGGATCCACCACGTCCATCTGCTCGGCGATGATGGTTTCGGACGGCAGCACCAGCGCCAGTTCGCGGAAGGCCGCGTCCAGCGACTCGTCCACCAGGATGGCGCGCTGCGCTTCGATGAAGGTGGCGTCCAGTTCCAGCGTGGCGCCGGCGGCCACGGCCGCCGTCAGCTTGAGCAGGCGCTCCATGCCCAGGCGCTGGCCGGCTTCCCAGCGGTTCACGGCGTCGCTGTCATAGCGGAACAGGTGCAGCAGTTCGGCGTCCGTGTACGGGTATTCCAGCACGATGGGCGCGGAGAAATCGCGCAGGATGGACGGCACCGGCTCTTCGCGCACATTGGTGAAGCGGAAGGTCTGCTCGGCTTCCTTCAGTTCCAGCACGGCCGTGGTTCCGCCCGCCTTGGCGCCCACCATCTCGCCGTCCAGCGCTACCGCCATGTCATTGCCTTCCGCGTCCAGCAGGCCCACGGCCACCGGAATGTGGAAAGGCAGCTTGGCGGTCTGGCCCGGGGTGTCCGGGCAGCGCTGGCTCAGCGTGATGTCGTAGGTCTGCGCGTCCGCGTCGTAGCGCGTGCTGGCGGTCACGATGGGGGTGCCGGCCTGACTGTACCAGCGCTCGAACTGGCTCAGGTCGCGGCCGTTGGCGTCGGCCATGGCGGCGCGGAAGTCGTCGCATTGCACGGCCTGGCCGTCATGGCGCTCGAAGTACAGGTCCATGCCCTTGCGGAAGCCTTCGCGGCCCAGCAAGGTCTGGTACATGCGCACCACTTCGGCGCCTTTTTCGTACACGGTGACGGTGTAGAAGTTGTTGATCTCGACGAAGGAATCCGGACGCACAGGGTGCGCCATCGGGCCGGCGTCTTCCGGGAACTGCGCCTGGCGCAAGGTGCGCACCTGGTCGATGCGGGTGACGGCGCGGCCGCTGGCCGTGCCTATCATGTCGGCGGAGAATTCCTGGTCGCGGAACACCGTCAGGCCTTCCTTGAGCGACAGCTGGAACCAGTCGCGGCAGGTCACGCGGTTGCCGGTCCAGTTGTGGAAGTACTCGTGGCCCACCACGGCTTCGATGCCGGCGTAGTCGATGTCGGTGGCCACGCGCGAATTGGCCAGCACGAACTTGGTGTTGAAAATGTTCAGGCCCTTGTTTTCCATGGCGCCCATGTTGAAGTCGCCCACGGCGACGATCATGAAGCGGTCCAGGTCCAGCTCCAGGCCAAAGCGCTCCTCGTCCCAGCGGATGGAGTTCTTCAGCGACTGCATGGCGTAGTCGGTCTTGTCCAGGTTGCCCTCTTCCACCCACACCTGCAGCAGCACTTCGCGGCCGGATTTCAGCGTGTAGGTCTCTTCCTGGCACACCAGGCGCGCGGCCACCAGCGCGAACAGGTAGGACGGTTTTTTGAACGGGTCTTCCCACTTGGCGTAGTGGCGGACGTCGTCCAGGTCGCCCTGCTCCAGCAGGTTGCCGTTGGACAGCAGCACCGGGTAGCGCTGCTTGTCGGCGCGCAGCATCACGGTGTACTTGGCCATCACGTCCGGGCGGTCCGGGAAGTAGGTGATGCGGCGGAAGCCTTCGGCTTCGCACTGGGTGTAGAAGCTGCCGTTCGACACGTACAGGCCGGACAGCGTGGTGTTCAGCTCCGGCGCGCACAGGGTTTCGATTTCCAGCGTGACCTCGGCCGGCGCTTTCGGGATGGTCAGCGAATGGGAACCCAGCAGGTACTGGCCCGGCTGCAGGGTCTTGCCGTTCATGCGCAGCGCCACCAGATCGATTTCCTCGCCGTGCAGGACAATATCCTTGCTCTTGCTGGCCGGGTTGCGGCTCAGCCTGACACGGTTGGCCACGATGGTGCGGGCCGGGTCCAGGTCGAAGCCCAGTTCCACGGTGTGCACCAGGTAGCTGGGAGGGGTATAGTCTTTACGGAAGATCGTCTGTGGGCTGTCGGTGCGCATGGGGGAATTCGATCGGACTAGGGGAAAAAGCTATTTTACCAACACCGGGCTGGAGGACGCGCGCTTTCCCGCCGTTTCTTTTCCGCCGCTTGTTGCTCCTGTTCCGGGCGCCGTAACATTCTGTAATAGTTAAGCGCAACTTTCGCTGCCGCCGTACACTATATGAAGCGACCATTGTTTGGTTTTTTATTGCAGGAGAGCAAGACCATGAAATCTTTAGCCATTCTGGTGGCGGCGGCCAGTTTGCTGCTGAGCGGTTGCGCCACCACCATCCGTAGCGACGTCACCACCTTCCAGGCCTGGCCGGCGGACTTGCAGGACAAATCCTATGTGTTCGACCAGCCGCGCAGCCCGGACGACACGCTGGAACTGCGCACCTACCAGGCCATGGTGGGCCAGGAGCTGGGCAAGCTGGGCTTCACCCAGGCTGCCGACGGCAGCAGCGCCAAGCTCAAAGTGGGCGTGTTCGTCAGCACCGTCGACCGTCCCACCCGCGTGGTGGAGGCATATGACCCGTTCTGGACCGGCCCCTACTTCGGCCGCGGCTATTACGGCCGTGGCTTCTACCGTCCATACTGGGGCTATTCGCGCTGGGCAGGTTACAGCCCGTTCTACGACCCGTTCTTCTACGGTCCGATGGAAATGCGCGAAACCATCCGCCACAATTACGAGCGCCAGCTGCGCGTGGCGATCAACACCGTCACCGGCCAGAAGCTGTATGACGTGACGGTGCAAAACACCAGCCGCAAGCAATCGACGCCGCTCATCATGCCGGCGCTGGTGCAAAGCGCCTTCACCGGCTTCCCGGCGCAGAACGGCCAGGTGCGGCAAGTGGAGCTGGAGTTGAAGTGATCCCGTTTGTATCAGGCGGCTACAAATCTCCGCTTGCCGCCTGAAACCACCTTGTTAGAATAAATACAGCATGCGCGACGGCGACCCCGATCGCGCATGTTTTTATTTAAAACTACAACAGGTGAAGAATGAAGACCAAACTGGCGCTCGCGCTGGCGCTCTGCTTTGCGCAAACCCTCCCCTCCGCCGCCGCTGAAGCGGCCAAGCCAGCCAGCGCCGCCAAGGCCGCCACCGCTGCACCGGCCATCGACCTCAAGCCCTACACGCTGAACTACAAGAAGTTCGTGCTGCAAAACGGGCTCACGCTGATCGTGCACGAAGACCACAACGTGCCCGTGGTGGCCGTCAACATGTGGTACCACGTTGGTTCGCGCAACGAGAAGCGCGGCAAGACCGGCTTTGCGCACCTGTTCGAGCACTTCTTCTTCAACGGCTCCGAAAACTACCCGCACGGCTTCCGCGAGGCGATGGACGACCTGGGCGCCAGCAACCGCAACGGCACCACCAACACCGACCGCACCAACTTCTTCGAGGACGTGCCGGTGTCCGCGCTGGAACGCACGCTGTACCTGGAAGCGGACCGCATGGGCTTCCTGGCCAACTACATTTCGAAAGAGATGCTCGAGCGCGAGCGCGGCGTGGTGCAGAACGAAAAGCGCCAGGGTGAAAACCAGCCGTACGGCCGCGTGCGCGTGGAGCAGCCGGCCAAGATGTACCCGTATTCCCATCCCTATTCCTGGACCACCATCGGCAGCATGGACGACCTGAACGCTGCGTCGCTGGAGGACATCAAGGAATGGTACAAGACCTACTACGGCCCGAACAACGCCGTCATCACGCTGGCCGGCGACATCACGCCCGAGCGCGCGCTGGAGCTGGTGAAGAAGTACTTCGACGGCATCGCGCCCGGTCCGGCGCTGCCGCGTACCGAGACCTGGATCCCCACGCTGGACCGCAACATCCGCGACGAGATGGAAGACCAGGTGCCGCAGGTACGCATCTACCGCGCCTGGCACGCGCCGGCGTGGAAAGACCCGCAGCAGCAGCACCTCGGCCTGCTGGCCGAAGTAGCGGCCAGCACCAAGAGCTCGCGCCTGGTCAAGCGCCTGGTGTATGACAAGGGCCTGGCCACCAGCGTGAGCGCTTTTGCGCGCGGCGGCGAAATCGCCGGCACCTTCCAGATCATCGCCACGCTCAAGCCGGGCGCGGACCAGGCCGAGGTGGAACGCGAAATCGATGCGGTGATGAAGGAACTGCTCGACAAGGGCCCGACCGCCGAGGAACTGGCGCGCGTGCGCAGCAGCACCCTGGCCGACTTCTCGCGCGAAATGGAACGCATCGGCAGCCGCGCCAACCTGCTGGCCGAGAACCAGACCTTCGGCGGTACGCCGGACGCGCACCTGGCCCAGCTGGAGATCATGGCCAAAGCCACGCCGGCCGACGTGAAAGCCAGCGCCAACCAGTGGCTGCGCGCCAACCACTACACCATGACGGTCAAGCCATTCGCCAAGCTGTCGGCAGCCAAGTCGGACCTGAACCGCAAGCTGCTGCCGGCGCTGGGCGCCGCGCCGGACGTGAAGTTCCCGGCCATCCAGCGCGCCACCTTGTCCAACGGCGTGAACGTGATGCTGATGGAGCGCCACTCCGCGCCCATCGTCAACGTCGCGCTGGCGATCGACGCGGGCGCCGCATCGGACAGCAAGGACAAGGCCGGCCTGGCCTCGCTGACGCTGGACCTGCTGGACAAGGGCACCCGCAAGCACAACGCCTTCCAGCTGTCGGACGCGCTGGAAACGCTGGGCACCCGCCTCACCACCAGCACCACGCTGGACCAGTCGATCACGCGCCTGCAGTCCACCACCGCCAACCTGGCGCCGTCGCTGCAGCTGCTGGCCGACGCGGCACTCACGCCGTCCTTCCCGGCCGACCAGGTTGCGCTGGCCAAGCAGCGCCGCCTGGCGCAGATCGGGCAGGAAAAGGCCCAGCCCACGGTGCTGGCGCAGCGCGTGATGCCGGCCGTGCTGTACGGCGCAGACAGTGCCTATGGCCGCACGCAGTCCGGCTCCGAGCAGAGCGTGAACGGCATCAGCCGCGAAGACCTGGTGCAATGGCACGCCGGCTGGTTCAAGCCGGGCAGCGCCACCATCGTGGTCACCGGCGACACCACGCTGGCGCAAGTAAAACCGCTGCTGGAAGCCTCGTTCGGCAAATGGCAGGCGGGCAAGGCGCCGGCCAAGCCGCTGGTGGCCGCGCCGGCCACGCAGGGCAAGCGCATCTTCCTGATCGACAAACCGGACGCGCCGCAATCGACCATCATGGCCGCGCACATGTCGCTGCCGCAGGGCCAGGCCGAAGACCTGGCCCTGGAGCCGGTGATGACCAACTTCGGCGGCATGGCCACCGCGCGCCTGAACCGCAACCTGCGCCTGGACAAGCACTGGAGCTACGGCACCAGCAGCCAGATCCCGGCCACGCGCGGCCAGCGTCCCTTCTTCGTGGTGGCGCCGGTGCAGACCGACAAGACCAGGGAAGCCATGCTGGAAGTGGCCAAGGAGATCAAGGACATCGCCGGCGCGCGCCCCATCACGGGCGAGGAGTACACCAGCATCATGCGCACCGTCACCGCGCGCCTGGCGGGCCGGTTCGAAACCATCCAGTCGCTGGAGAATGCCGCGCTGTCCACCCTGAACCTGGGCCTGCCGGACGACCACTGGAGCACCTACGCCAGCCGCACCCGCGCGCTCGACGAACAGCAGCTGGCCAAGGCGGCGGCCAAGTTCATCAAGCCGGATGAAGTGGTGTGGATCGTGATTGGCGACCTGCGCAAGATCGAGGCCGGGGTGCGTTCGCTGAACTGGGGCGAAGTCAGCGTGCTGAACGCCGACGGCGCGCCCGTCAAATAAGGCTAACTGAAGTAAGCCTCGGAGGCGAAGGTAACCGCCACCACCACCAGCACCGCGCCCACCAGCACGGCGAGCAGGCGCCCGAATTTAGGGTTGCCGTCGTCGTCGCTGGTGTGGTCTTCTTGATTCATATCGCTCATGGCAGCAGGATGGAGGAGCCGGTGGTCTTGCGCGACTCCAGGTCGATGTGGGCTTGCGCCACATCGGCCAGATTATAGCGCTGCTTGACGGCAATCTTCACCTCGCCGCTGCCGACCACGCCGAACAGCGAGTTCGCCATCGCCTCCAGGTCCTCGCGCTTGGCCGCGTACGACATCAGCGTGGGCCGCGTGACGAACAGCGAGCCGCGCGACTGCAGCTCGTTCAGGCTGAACGGCGGCACCGGGCCGGACGCGTTGCCGAAGCTGACCATGGTGCCCAGCGGCGCCAGGCAGTCGAGCGAACCGAAGAAGGTGTCCTTGCCGATCGAGTCGTACACCACCGACACGCCCTTGCCGCCGGTGATCTCGCGCACCTTCTCGGTGAAGTTCCCGGCGTTGTAGTTGATGACGTGCGCCGCGCCGTTCTCGATGGCCAGCGCCGCCTTCTCATCGGAGCCCACGGTGCCGATCAGGTTCACGCCCAGCACCTTGGCCCACTGGCACGCGATCAGGCCCACGCCGCCGGCCGCGGCGTGAAACAGCACCGTGTCGCCGGCCTTCAGCGCCACCGTGCGGTGGAGCAGATACTGCACCGTCAAGCCCTGCAGCATCATGGCCGCGCCGGTTTCGAAATCGATCTTATCGGGCAGCACCACCAGCTGCGCGGCCGGCATGTTGCGCACCTGCGCATAGGCGCCGTTCGGGCGGCCGGCGTAGACCACGCGGTCGCCCGGCTTCACCTCCGTCACGCCCTCGCCCACCGCCTCCACCACGCCCGCGCCCTCCATGCCCAGGCCGGCCGGCAGCGGCTGCGGATACAGGCCGGTGCGGAAATACACATCGATGAAATTGACGCCGATGGCCTCGTGGCGCACGGTGGCCTCGCCGGGGGCGGGTGCGCCAACCTCCACGTCCACATACTCCATCACTTCCGGCCCGCCGGTGCGGGTCATGCGTATCGCTTTGCTCATGGGGTCTCCTTCGCTTGCAGCTGCAGTTGGGACAGGACCAGGTGCGCCGTCGTCACATTGGTGGCGCACGCCACATTGTGCACGTCGCACGAACGGACCAGCGCGTTGATGTCCGGTTCGTGCGGCTGCGGAGTCATCGGATCGCGCAGGAAGATCACCGCGTCGATGCCGCCCTCCACCAGCATGGAGCCGATCTGCAAGTCGCCGCCGAAGGGGCCGGAGTGCTTGCGGTCCACCGTCAGGCCCAGCTCGTTGACCAGGCGGCCGCCGGTGGTGCCGGTGGCGGTCAGGGTGCAGGTCTTGAGGAAATCGACATACTCGCCGGCCAGCTTAATCATGTCGTCTTTTTTCTTGTCGTGGGCGATCAGGGCAATGCGGGGTTTCATAAGGGCATCCATCGTTGGGTTGAAGGGCTACTTTTTCGACAGCAAATATATCCCGGCCAGCACCAGCGCGGTGCCGCCCAGCTGCCAATCGGTGACCGGCTCGCCGAGGATCAGCGCGCCGAGGAACAAGGTGGAGACCGGGCCTATCATGCCAGCCTGCGAGGCCGTGCCGGCGCCGATGCGCTGCACCGCGATCATGGTCATGAAAACCGGCAGCACGGTGCAGAAGATGCCGTTCACCAGCGACAGCCAGTACACCGGCGCCGGCTGGATCAGCAGCGCAGCCGGGCGCAGGACGAAGAACTGCGCGATGCAGGCCACGCTGGACACGCACATGGCGTACGCCACCAGGCGCAGCGAGCCCAGGCGCTTGACCATCTCGCCCGAGAACAGCAGATACAGCGCATAGGAGCTGGCCGAGCCCAGCACCAGCATGGAGCCCAGCGCCACGTTCGGCCCGCCGCCCTTCAGGTCGTGCAGGAACACCAGCACGATGCCGGCGTAGGACAGCGCCAGCGCCAGCCACTGCTTGCGGCTGATGTGCTGCTTGAGAAACAGCGTGGAAATGATGAGGACGAAGGTCGGCGTCAGGAACAGGATCAGGCGTTCCAGGCCGACGGAGATGTACTGCAGGCCGAGAAAATCCAGGAAGCTCGACAGGTAATAGCCGATCAGTCCGAGGCCGACCACGCGCCAGCGGTCCGCCTTGGACAGCGGCGCCTCGGTGCGCATCTTCCACAGCGCCACGGCGGCGAACACGGGCAGCGAGAAAATCATGCGGAACGCAATCAGCGTCACCGCATCGATCTGGTAACGGTACAGCAGCTTTGCCACCACCGCCTTGGTAGAAAACAGCACCGCCCCGCCGACGGCGATAGCAAGTCCGCCCAGATAGGCGGACCGGTGCAAAGAAGGCTGAGCCGGGGCAATTGCGCTTTTATCCATCTTGCGATTGTAAAGCCAAAGCCCGAATCCCGCTGACAGCAGCCTGAGCCGCATCCCCCAACATCGGGGTCAGACCCCGATGTGGGGTCAGTGCGGCTCAGGCTGCCAGCGCAAAAATGGCCGCATGGCACGCCGAAGCATGCTCACCGACAAGCCTCACTGCGTCCGGCCGCACGCCTGTTCTAAGTCCGCCCTATGACGCCGGTCCCGGAAAGCGAGCTGAGCCGCATTTTTGAGACTTCGGGGTCTGACCCCGAGTGGGGGGAAATGCGGCTCAGGCTGTGTGGGAGTTAGCTGATGGTGACAGTAGGAGCACCGGCGGTGACGGTGGCGGTGGTGGTGCGGGCGATCACGGTGGCGGGGGCGGCGGCGCCGACGAGCTTGTTCACTTGCTTGAACTGGGCGACCAGCTTGCCGGGCGTAAGCGTGACCACCGTGTAGCCTTGGGCGTCGGTGTTGAGGTGCTTGAGCCAGGGATTGTTGCCTAGCCCGGCGAGCTGCTGGGCCAGCGGCAGTAGCTGGCCGACGAAGCCGCTGTCGGCTTTGAGGCCGGCCAGCAGCGCCGCCACCGTCGCGTCCAGCTGCGCTTCGGGCAGGCTGCGCGCCAGCGCGCCACGCAGTTGCACGCGCACTTGGTCGAGCAGGCTGTCAAGCGTCGGGGCGGCTTTGCCCATGGTGTAGTCGAGCAGGTTGACGCTGATGCCGACACTCCCCAAACCCGGCACCGGCAAGCTTAACGGGTACGAGACCAGGGTGGCCAGGTCGCCCAGGCTGGCGGCGGCGTCCTTCAGGTAGGTGAAGAAGGAGTCGGAGCTGATGCCAGCCGATACCAGGTCCACCATCACCGGCGTGCCGCCGCCCGCCGCGTCGTAGTCGTCGTGCACGGCGCCGGCGAAGAAGGAGTGGATGTCGCCGGTCAGCGCGACCACGTTGGCCACGCTGTTGGCCTTCAAATGCGCCATCAGCGCTTTGCGCTCGCCGTTGTAGCCGTCCCATTGGTCGCAGTTGAGCAGGAAGCGGCGGAAGTATGGCGCCAGCGCGGCTTGCTTGCCGGACGAGGTCACGTAGGGCGATTCGACTTTCTTGGCGATGATGTCGGGCTTGATCCAGCCAAAGGCGATGAATTGCGCTGCTGCCGCGGCGGCTGCGGCGGACGTGCCGCCGGCTGCCAGGGCATTGCTGGCGGCGCCGAACGCGGCGACAGCCACGCTGGCGGCGCCGGCGCCCAGGCCGGCGGCGGCCGCAGCGCCGATCTGGGCGCTGGTGTCCTTGCCGGCTGCGGCCGCCGTGGCGATGGCGCTGGCGCCGGCCTGCGCTTGCGCCGGCGCGGCGCCTGCGGTGGTGGCGGCCACGATGGCGGAGGCCAGCGGCACGCTGCCGCCGGCCAGCGGCGCGGTGCTGCCGATGGAGCCGGCCAGCGGGGTGACGGCGCCAAGCGCCAGCAGGGTGGCGATGGCGTCGGTGCCGCTCAGGCCCATGCGCAGCAGCGACACTTCGTTGCCCCACAGCTTCCAGGTGGCGCTGGCGGACTTCATCTTGTCCATCCACCAGGCGCGCTGGGTGTTGCCGAGCATGCTTACCAGGGTCAGCGGGTCGCTGCCGGCTTTGCCGGCGGCGGCGATCTTGGCCGCTTCGGCGCCGTTGTAGATGTCCTGCGCCACCATGTAGCGCGTGCCCACGCTGCCCAGCGGCGCGCCGGTGGCGGGATTGGGGCTCGATTCAGGGATGGCGTGGTCGGCGCGGTACAGGCGCTGGTCGGTCATCACCAGCTGCATCAGGGTACCGAACTGGAAGTCGCGGTAGATCTGGATGTTCTGGAAGCCGGTGCCGCTCATGTCCAGGCTGACGTCGGCCGGCATGTATTCGAACCAGGCCTGGTTGGCGTTGCGGCGCCGCTGCGGCGCGTGCACGTCCAGCGCGCCGGTCTGGCTGTCGTAAGTTTGCGTGTCCTGCCAGCCGTCGTCCGAGAATTCGTGGTCGTCCCAGATGGCGATGAAGGCGAAGCGCTCGTGCACCGCCTGCAGCCGGGTGTCGGTGCGGTATTTCTTGTACAGGTAGCGGTAGTCGGCCAGCGAACTGGCGTACTTGGCGCCGCTGCTGCCGCTCTTGTAGGTGCCGTCGGGCAGCTTGAGCGCGTCGTGCCGGGTTTCCACCGAGCCGACCTGGAAGCTCTCGCCCACGGTCTCGTAGATGTAGTCGCCCAGGTGGATGATGAAGTCGAGGGTTTCGTTGGCGGCGATGTGGCCCAGCGCGCCCCAGTGGTTGATGCTCCAGTCCTGGCAGGTGAGGTAGGCGAACTGCAGCTGCGCCACGCTGGCGCCGGCCGCCGGGGCGGTCTTGAAGCGCGCCACGTTGGAGCGCACCTCGCCGGCGGCGAACTGGTAGTAGTAGGTGGTGTTGGGCTGCAGGCCGGTGAGCTTGTGGCGGATGGTGTTGTCGTACTGCGCCTGGGCGGCCACCTTGATGTTGACCAGCAGGCTGCCGGCCAGCGCGGCGGGCGTGCCGATGGCTTTGCTGTTGTCCTCGCTGCTCACCAGCAGGCGCAGCACCACGTCCTCGCCGGCGGCCACCGTGGCCACCGGGTCGAGCGCGGACGCCACCACGCGGGTCCACAACAGGATGCTGTCGGCGCGCGGATCGCCGGAGGCCACGCTTTGCGGGAATTTCCAGCTGCTGCCGGTGGCGGGCGGCAGGCCGGGCTCGACATACTCGCCGCTGCCGCAGCCTGCCAGGCCGCCGGTGGCTGCCGATACGGTGATGAAGCCGCCGAATTTCAAGAACTGCCGTCTATCCATTTTGTTTCCGCCTACAAAATATAGTTTGGACGGAAAGCTTAGCAAAAACTTATTTCACGGCGGTGACAGCGGGGGCCTAAATTAGGTGACCCGGCGAGCCACAAAGGTCACGTCGGCGGCGGGTGAAAAGTGACCTTATGCTAAAATACCGGCCTCACTGGCATACCGTCGAAGGAAGATTGAACATGGCTGGACACAGCAAATGGGCCAATATCAAGCATAAAAAGGCTGCAACGGACGCGAAACGCGGCAAAATCTGGACGCGCCTGATCAAGGAGATCACCGTGGCGGCGCGCATGGGCGGCGGCGAGATCGCCACCAACCCGCGCCTGCGCCTGGCGGTGGACAAGGCGGCCGACGCCAATATGCCCAAGGACAACGTGCAGCGCGCCATCACGCGCGGCACCGGCGGCGAGGACGGCGCCAACTACGAGGAAGTGCGCTACGAGGGCTACGGCATCGGCGGCGCTGCCATCATCGTCGACTGCATGACGGACAACCGCGTGCGCACCGTGGCCGAAGTGCGCCACGCCTTCAACAAATACGGCGGCAACATGGGCACCGAGGGCTCGGTGGCCTTCATGTTCAAGCATTGCGGCCAGTTCCTGTTCGCGCCCGGCGTGGACGAGGACAAGCTGATGGAAGCGGCGCTGGAAGCGGGCGCCGAGGACGTGGTCGCCGACGAGGAAGGCGGCTTCGAAGTCATCTGCGGCCCGCACGATTTCTCCGCCGTCAAGGACGCGCTGGAAGCGGCCGGCTTCAAGGCCGAAGTGGCCGAGATCATCATGAAACCGGCCACCGAGACCGTGTTTACCGGCGATGACGCGGCCAAGATGCAAAAGCTGCTCGACGCGCTGGAAAACCTGGACGATGTGCAGGAAGTCTATTCCAACGCCCTGATCGAAGACTGATCGCGGCCTCCCCGTATTTCACGGCGGCCGCAGGGCCGCTCCCCAGTTTTACATTCGGAACGGTCCTATGAAAATTTTGGTAGTCGGCTCTGGCGGCCGCGAACACGCCCTGGCCTGGAAACTGGCCCAATCGGAACGCGTACAGATGGTGTACGTCGCCCCCGGCAACGGCGGCACTGCGCTCGACGGGCGCCTGCAGAACATCGGCATCACCGACCTGCACGAGCTGGCCGCGTTCTGCGAGAACGAGCACATCGCGCTGACGGTGGTCGGCCCGGAAACCCCGCTGGCCGGCGGCATCGTCAACCTGTTCCGCGCGCGCGGCCTGAAGGTGTTCGGCCCGACCCGCGAAGCGGCCCAGCTGGAATCGTCGAAGGACTTCGCCAAGGCCTTCATGCAGCGCCACGGCATCCCCACCGCAGAATACCAGACCTTCTCGGACGTGAAACAGGCCCACGCCTACATCGACGCCAAGGGCGCGCCCATCGTCATCAAGGCCGACGGCCTGGCTGCCGGCAAGGGCGTGGTGGTGGCCATGTCGCTGGAAGAAGCGCACCAGGCGGTGGACCACATGCTGGCCGATAACCGCTTCGGCGACGCCGGCGCGCGCATCGTGATCGAGGAATTCCTGGCCGGCGAGGAAGCGTCCTTCATCGTCATGTGCGACGGCAAGAACATCCTGCCGCTGGCCACCTCGCAGGACCACAAGCGCCTGCAGGACGCCGACCAGGGTCCGAACACCGGCGGCATGGGCGCGTACTCGCCGGCCCCGATCGTGACCCCGGCCATGCATGCGCGCGTGATGCGCGAGATCATCAACCCGACCATCGCCGGCATGCACAAGGACGGCATCCCGTTCACCGGCTTCCTGTACGCCGGCCTGATGATAGACGCGGCCGGCAACCCGAAGACGCTGGAATTCAACTGCCGCATGGGCGACCCTGAAACGCAACCCATCATGTCGCGCCTGAAGACGGACCTGCTGACGGTGATGGAACATGCCGTCAACGGCACGCTGGACGCGGTGGAACTGGAATGGGACCGCCGCACCGCCGTGGGCGTGGTGCTGGCCGCCGCCGGCTACCCGGACAGCCCGGTCAAGGGCGACATCATCGACGGCATCCCGGCCGAAACGCCGGAATCGGTCACCTTCCACGCCGGCACCGTGCATGTGGACGGCAAGCTGGTGACCAACGGCGGCCGCGTGTTGTGCGTGGTGGGCCTGGGCGACAGCATCAAGATGGCGCAGAAGCAGGCCTACGAGGCGGTCGACAAGATCCACTTCGACGGCATGCAGTACCGCAGCGACATCGGCTGGCGTGGCCTGAAGCACTGAAATTCCGGGGCCAGGCCCAGCGGGTCTGACCCCGGCCCCTCCCGGGATGGTACAATCCTCCCCTTCCACTTTTTCCCCACCGCACGATGTCGTCTTCGCCCTCCCCTGCCGCCGTCAAGGATTACCTGCTCGACCTGCAGAACCGCATCGTGCAGGCGCTGGAGCAGCTGGACGGCGTGCCCTTCCTGCGCGACGCGTGGGACCGCCCGGAAGGCGGCGGCGGCATTTCGCGCCTGGTGGAAGAGGGCAATGTGCTGGAACGCGGCGGCTGCAATTTCTCGCACGTGATGGGGGCGGCCCTGCCGCCGTCCGCCGCTGCGGCGCGCCCGGAACTGGGCGGACGCGCGTGGGAGGCCACCGGCGTGTCGCTGGTGCTGCATCCGCGCAATCCGTACGCGCCCACGGTGCACATGAATGTGCGCTTTTTCAGCACCAGCGCGGCCGACGGCACGCCGGTATGGTGGTTCGGCGGCGGCATGGACCTGACGCCGTACTACGGCTTCGAGGAGGACGCGCGCCATTTCCACCAGACCTGCGCCGGCGCCCTGGCGCCTTATGGCGATGACCTGCACCCGCGCTTCAAGCGCTGGTGCGACGAGTATTTTTACCTGAAACACCGCAAGGAAGCGCGCGGCGTGGGCGGCATCTTCTTCGATGACTTCAACGCCGCCGGTTTCGAGCAGAGCTTCGCCATGGTGCGCAGCGTGGGCGACGCTTTCCTGGCCGCCTACCTGCCGCTGCTGGAGCGCCGCAAGGACACCCCATACGGTGACCGCGAGCGCGACTTCCAGGCTTACCGGCGCGGCCGCTACGTCGAATTCAACCTCGTCTTCGACCGCGGCACGCTGTTCGGCCTGCAGTCCGGCGGGCGCACCGAAGCCATCCTGATGTCGATGCCGCCGATCGTGAAATGGCGCTACGACTGGCATCCCGAGCCCGGTTCGCCGGAAGCGGCGCTGTACACCGACTTCCTGCCGCACCGCGACTGGCTGGCGTAGTGCACAAGCGCGTGCCTGAGGCCATGCAGCCCTTCCCGGCCCGCCGCATCGCCCTGCTGGGAGGCACATTCGATCCGGTACATGAAGGCCATGTTGCGCTGGCGGCGCATTTCATGCGCTTGCTGCAGGCCGACGAGCTGATCGTCATGCCGGCGCTGCCGTGGCAGAAGGCGGCGCTCAAGGCCACGCCGGCACAGCGCGCCGAGATGGTGGAACTGGCCTTCGCCGGCCAGCCCTTTCCGGTGACGGTGGACCGGCGCGAGCTGGAACGCGGCCGGCCGACCTACACGGTGGACACGCTGCGCGGGCTGCGCGCCGAACTGGGGCCGCAGGCCTCCATCGCTTTTCTGATGGGCGCCGACCAGCTGCAGCGGCTGGACACCTGGCATGACTGGCAGGCGCTGTTCGGGCTGGCCCACCTGTGCGTGGCGGCCCGCCCCGGCTTCCGGCTGGACGCCCTGCCCCCGGCAGTGGCACAAGAATTCGCCCGGCGCGCGGCTGCGCCGGAGCAAATAGGAAAATCGCCGTCTGGACTGACGTGCATGGCGCCCGATTTGGCGCTGGATATATCAGCCACCGGCATTCGTGCGGCATTACAACGCGGAAATGGGCGAGTCTCGCCAGCCTTACTTATTCCGCCGGTGGTGCTAGACTATATTGAACAACATAATCTTTACAAAGAATAATGGATATTAAAAAACTGCAAACCCTCGTCGTGGACGCCCTGGAAGATGTCAAAGGCCAGGAAATCGCGCTGTTCGACACCACCCACCTGACCAGCCTGTTCGACCGCATCGCCATCGTGTCCGGCACCTCGAACCGCCAGACCAAGGCGCTGGCCGCTTCGGTGCGCGACAAGGTGAAGGCCGCCGGCGGCGACGTCATCGGCATGGAAGGCGAGGACACCGGTGAATGGGTGCTGGTCGACCTGGGCGACATGATCGTCCACATCATGCAGGCGCCGATCCGCGCTTACTACCGCCTGGAAGAGATCTGGGGCGACAAGCCGGTGAAACTGGGCGCGGCCAAGCGCAAGTCCACCACCGAAGGCGCCGAAGCTGCCGCGCCGAAGAAAGTGTCCGGCCACCTGGCCGCCGGCAAGACCGAGAAGGCCGCCGAGCCGGTCATCGAGAAGAAGGCCCCTGCCGCGCGCAAGCCCGGCGTGACCAAGGCCAAGCCGAAAGCGGCAGCCGCCGACGACGCCGTGGCCAAAAAGCCACGCAAGAAGGCCGCCGCCCCGGCGATCGATCCGTCCATCCCGGAAGGCAAGAAGATCAAAGTGGGCGCCACCAAGTCGCTGACCGCGTCGACCAAGGCCAACCGCGAAGAGAAGGCCAAGGTCGCCTCCAAGCTGAAGGCGGCCGCCGAAGCGCCGGCCAAGACGGTCATCAAGCGCCTGAAAAAAGCCGCTGCCGAGTAAGGTGGTTCAGTGCAGCTGATTATTGCCGCGGTCGGCCACAAGATGCCGGCCTGGATCGAGTCCGGCTTCGCCGAGTACACCAAGCGCATGCCGCCCGAGCTGCGCATCGTGCTCAAGGAAATCAAGCCGGTGGAGCGCTCCGGCAGCAAGACCGCCGCCACCGCGATGGCGCTGGAACGCGAGCGCATCGAGGCGGCGCTGCCCAAGTCGGTGCGCATCATCGCGCTCGACGAGCGCGGCAAGGACTTGACCAGCGTCGGCCTGTCCCAGCAGCTGGAACTGTGGCAGCAGGACGGGCGCGACACGGCCTTCCTGATCGGCGGCGCCGACGGGCTGGACCCGGCCCTGAAGGCCAAAGCCGAAGGCCTGATCCGCATCTCCAGCATGACGCTGCCGCACGGGATGGTGCGCGTGATGCTGGCCGAGCAGTTGTACCGCGCGTGGACCATCACGCAGAACCACCCTTATCATCGCGTCTAGAACGGTGAAGGCATCAACTATGAAACCGGTCGACAAGAAGATCTACCTGGCCTCCAAGAGTCCGCGCCGGCGCGAGTTGCTGCGCCAGATCGGCGTCGATTTCGAACTGCTGCTGCTGCGCAGCGACGGCCCGCGCGGCGCCGACGTCACCGAAGAGGTGCTGCCGGGCGAACAGGCCTACGACTACGTGGGCCGCGTGGCGGCTGAAAAGGCGGCCTTCGCGTGGAACCTGGTGCAGCGCCGCCACCTGGTGTCGCGCCCGGTGCTGGCGGCCGACACCACCGTCACGGTGGACGGCGCCATCCTCGGTAAGCCGGCCAGCAATGCCGAAGCGGTGGCCATGCTGGAGCAGCTGTCGGGCCGCACCCACCAGGTGATGACCGCCATCGCGGTGCACCACAACGGCCTGGCGCTGCAGGTCACGCAAGTGTCCGACGTGCGCTTCGGCCAGCTCTCGCCCGCCTCCATCCAGGCCTATTGCGCCACCCAGGAACCCTACGACAAGGCCGGCGGCTACGGCATCCAGGGCCTGGCCTCGCTGTTTGTCGAGCATATCGAAGGCAGCCATTCGGGCATCATGGGCCTGCCGCTGTACGAAACGGCGCAATTGCTGCGCCAGGCAGGTTTGCCGTTGCCCTGAGGGCGTGTATGATCTTTGTTCAACACAACAGCGGCAGCACCACATGAACGAAGACATCCTCATCAACATCACCCCGCAAGAGACCCGGGTCGCCCTGATACTGCAGGGCGCCGTGCAGGAACTGCACATCGAGCGCACCCTGACGCGCGGCCTGGCCGGCAACGTCTATTCGGGCAAGGTGGTGCGGGTGCTGCCGGGCATGCAGTCCGCCTTCATCGACATCGGCCTGGAACGGGCCGCCTTCCTGCACGTGGCCGACATCTGGGAAGCCCGCCCGCACGACGGCCAGAACGCCGCCCCCACCCCGATCGAGAAGATCCTGTTCGACGGCCAGGTGCTGACGGTGCAGGTGATCAAGGACCCGATCGGCACCAAGGGTGCGCGCCTGTCGACGCAGATTTCGATCGCCGGCCGCATGCTGGTGTATCTGCCGCAGGACAACCACATTGGCGTGTCGCAGAAGATCGAGAAGGAAAGCGAGCGCGAATCGCTGCGCACGCGCCTGCAGGCGCTGCTGCCGGCCGAGGAAAAAGGCGGTTACATCGTGCGTACCCAGGCCGAGGACGCGTCCGACTCCGACCTGGCGGCCGACGTCGACTACCTGCGCAAGACCTGGGGCGCCATCACGCACGGTGCGCGCACCCTGCCCGCCACCAGCCTGCTGCACCAGGACTTGAGCCTGGCCCAGCGCGTGCTGCGCGACTTCGTGCACGACGAAACCGCCACCATCCAGGTGGACTCGCGCGAGAACTACATCGCGCTGACCGACTTCGGCAAGACCTATACCCCCAGCGTGCTGCCGCGCCTGCAGCACTACACCGGCGAGCGTCCGCTGTTCGACCTGTACGGCGTGGAGGAAGAGATCCTGCGCGCGCTGGGCCGGCGCGTGGACCTCAAGTCCGGCGGCTACCTGATCGTCGACCAGACCGAGGCCATGACCACCATCGACGTCAACACCGGCGGCTTCGTGGGCGGGCGCAACTTCGCCGACACCATCTTCAAGACCAACCTGGAAGCGGCGCACGCGATCGCGCGCCAGCTGCGGCTGCGCAACCTGGGCGGCATCATCATCCTCGACTTCATCGACATGGAAAACGCCGAGCACCGCGCGGCGGTGCTGCTGGAGCTGAAAAAGACGCTGGCGCGCGACCGCACCAAGGTATCGGTGAGCGGCTTCTCGGCGCTGGGGCTGGTGGAGATGACGCGCAAGCGCACCCGCGAATCGCTGGCCCACATCCTGTGCGAGCCCTGCCCGGCCTGCGCCGGCAAGGGCCAGGTCAAGACCTCGCGCACCATCTGCTACGAAATCCTGCGCGAACTGCTGCGCGAAGCCAAGCAGTTCAACCCGCGCGAATTCCGCATCCTCGCCTCGCAGGAGGTGGTGGACCTGTTCCTGGAAGAGGAATCCCAGCACTTGGCCATGCTGGGCGACTTCATCGGCAAGAAAATCTCGCTGCAGGTGGAGAACTCCTACCACCAGGAACAGTACGACGTGATTTTGATGTGAATTACAGCTACTGGAAATTCACGATCAACGCGCGCTCCCTGTTTAACTGCATCCCCGCTGGCACCCTGGCCGTGCCGGCGGCGTTCAGCACCTTATGCCGATACGGCCGGGGCAAAGTTTCCCAACAAATCAGGCCGCGCAGTGCACACGGTTGCGGCCGGCTGCCTTGGCGGCGTACAGGGCCTGGTCGGCCGCTTCCACCAGCGCGGTGGCGGCGGACGGGCCGCTGCCCGGCTGCGGCACCAGCGCGGCCACGCCGGCGCTGACGGTGACCACCCCGGCCGGGCCGCCCGCGTGCGGGATGCGCAGCTCCTCGATGGCCTTGCGGATGCGCTCGGCCACCGCCTGCGCGCCGGCCACGCCGGTCTGCGGCAGCAGCACCCCCACCTCTTCGCCGCCGTAGCGTGCGGCCAGGTCGCCCGGCCGCTTCGGGGTCTGCGCGCGGATGGTTTTGCTGATCGCGCGCAGGCAGTCGTCGCCGGCGCTGTGGCCGTACAGGTCGTTGTACTGCTTGAAGCAATCCACGTCCAGCATGATAAAGGCCAGCTCGCTGCCGTCGCGCCCGGCGCGGGCGAACTCCTTGCCCAGGGTGACGTCGAACTGGCGCCGGTTGGCCAGCCCGGTCAGTCCGTCCTGCAGCGCCAGCTTTTCCAGCGTGCGGTTCAGGCTTTCGAGCGCGTCGCGCGCCTGCAGCAGTTCCTGCTCGGCCTGCAGGCGCAGCTCCATCTGCTGGATCAGGCGCTTGCCAAACAGCCCTAGCAGCAGGGCCAGCAGCAGCACGCCGAACGAGTGCAGCAGGGTGTCGCGCCGCCAGCCTTCCAGCACTTCGTCGCGCGACAGGGCCGCCGTCACGAACAGCGGATAGCGCTCCAGCACACGGTAGCTGTTCAGGCGCAGTTCGCCGTCCTGGGTGGAGCGGAAGGAGCCGCCGCCATCCTGGCGCGAGGCGCTGAACTGGCGGTAGATGGGCGTGTTGACGATGCTCACCCCGACCCGGTTTTCGTCGAACGGCCGGCGCACCAGCATGGTCCCTTCCTTGTGCAGCAGCGCCACCGCGCCGCGCTGCCCCACGTCCAGGCTGCGGTAGAAGCGGTCGAAGTAGTCGAGCTCGATGGTGGCCAGCGCCACGCCGGCGAAGCTGCCGTCCGGGCGCTTCAGGCGGCGCGACACCGGCACTATCCACTTGCCGGTGGAGCGGCTCACCACCGGCACGCCGATGTGCGGGCCGCTGTCGCTGTGGGTGCGGTGGTATTCGAAGTACTCGCGGTCGGCGTTGTTGTAGGCCAGGTTCATCACCGGGCGCGAATTGACCACCCAGCGTCCGGCGTCGTCGTACACGAACAGGCCGTTCAGCTGCGGCAGGCGCGCCACTTGCGCCACCATCAGCCGGTGCAATCGCTGCTGGCTGACCGCGTCGGGCGCCAGCCCGCCGTCGCTTTCGATCCGCTCGACGATGTCGAGCAGCACGGTGTCGGCGGCGGTGATGGTGTCGTCCGCGTGCTGCGCCATCGAACGCGCCAGGTTGGCGGTGGCGCGCTCGGAGGCGGCCAGCAGCTCGCCGCGCGCGTTCAGGCTGCGCCAGCCGTCGATCGCCAGCAAAGACAGGCAGACCACGGCGACGAACACGGTGGCCCAGAAAGTAATCGGAAGCCGCTTCAGCATAGCCATCCTATGGACGCCCGCCGGGCCGCAGCCGGCCGGCGGCAACTGTCTTTATACCGCACTCACGGATGAGCCGCCAGCATCGGCTGCAAGGTCTGCCACACCTGTTGCGGGGCGATCTTTTGCATGCAGTCGTGGTGGCCCAGCGGGCATTCGCGCTGCTTGCAGGGCGCGCACGCCAGCCGCAGCGAGATGGACGCGGCCACGTCGGCAAACGGCGGCGCGTGGCCGGGATCGGTGGGCCCGTAGATGGCGATCACCGGCCGGTTCAGCGCGGAGGCGATGTGCAGCAGGCCGGAGTCGTTGCTGACCACGGCGCCGGCGTGGGCGATCAGCGCCACCGCCTCGGCCAGGCTGGTGGCGCCGGCCAGGTTGAACAGCGCCGGCGCCGGCACGCCCTGCGCGGCCGCTGCGGCCACAGCGGCGTCGGCCAGCTGGGTGCACGCTTCCTTGTCCTTCGGCGAGCCCAGCAAGGCGATCTGCGCCTGAGGGTGCGCCGCCGCAATGGCTTGCGCCAGGCCGGCGAAATGGGTGGCGGGCCAGCGCTTGGCCGAGCCGAATTCGGCGCCGGGCGCGAACGCGACCAGCGGGCGCTGCGGGTCCAGCCCGGCGCGCGCGCAGGCGGCGGCGATCTGCTCGGCGCTCACCTGCAGCACCGGCCGCGGCACCGGCTGCAGCGGCGCCTGCGGCGCGCGCGCCAGCGCCGCGTAGAACGGCACCATGGGGCGCGGCGGCACGTCGTCGAAGTGCATCACGTTGATCAGGCCGTAACGGCTTTCGCCCTTGTAGCCGACCCGCTGCCGGATGCCGGCCAGCCACGGGATCAGCGCGTATTTGAGCGTGTTGGGCAGCACGTAGGCGGCCGCGTAGCCGCGCTTGCTCAGCTGGCGCGCATAGCGCCAGCGTTCGCGCAGTTGCAGCGGGCCGTGGCGGAACGGGGTTTCCAGCACCTGGTCCACCTCGGCCATCTGGCGCCACACCGGCGCCACCGAAGGCGGCGCCAGCACGTCGATGGGACGCTCCGGATGGGCCGCGCGCAGCAGCGCCAGCAGCGGCTGCGCCATCACGGCGTCGCCGATCCAGTTGGGCGAAATGACCAGGGTGCGCGGCATCGGCACGGCGCTCATCGCGCATGTCCCTCGTCCTGCGCGTTCAGGCAAAAGCCCATCAGCAGGAACAGCATCTGTACATAGAACATGGTGCTCAGTATGGACCAGAAAATGACTTCGGTCAGGCCGAAGCTGAAGTAGCCGATCACCAGCAGCAGGCCGGCCAGCGCAGGGGCGGTGACGGCCGGGCTGGCCGACTCATGGGTGCGCAAGATGCGCAGGAAGAACAGGAACGGCGCCAGCATGCTGAACAAATAGACCAGCAGCCCCGGGATGCCGCCGTACACCAGCACGTGCACCATGTCGCTGTGGAAGTGCTCGGCTTGCAGCACGAAAGGCTGCAAACGGCCGGCGGCCACGTCGCGCGCCAACTCGGCCTGGATCTCC
This sequence comes from Massilia sp. NBRC 108631, assembly GCF_059704565.1. NCBI lineage: Bacteria > Pseudomonadati > Pseudomonadota > Betaproteobacteria > Burkholderiales > Oxalobacteraceae > Massilia > Massilia sp. NBRC 108631. The sequence goes on along the minus strand of NZ_BAAKJE010000261.1, from coordinate 119,285 downwards.
TTGGTGCTGGAAATGCGCCACGGATGCTGCGCAGCCAGCGCCAGCCCGCCCTTCCATAGCTCCAGGCGGATGCCGACATTGGTGTCTTCACGGCCGCCGTCGAAGTAGGAGGTCACATCCTGCACACCCTGCTGGACCCGCTCGCGGGTACCGGTCTGCTCAACGAAGTAAGTGCTCACCAGCAGCAGCAGCACCAGCGCCGCCAGCAGCTTGGAAGCGCGGCTGCGCAGGAAATGGCCGTACTTGATGAACAGCAAGATGGCGAACAGCACCGCGATCCAGCCGCCCCGGGTGCCGGTGGCCACCGAGCCGAGCAGGCCGGCCAGCGCGCCCAGCGCCGGCCATGCCGCCTGCCGGCCCTTGAAGTCGAGCACCGCAGCCAGGCACATCATGCCCATGCAGAGCTGAATATCGCCAAATGTTATAGAATTAATAAGGCCGCCCGGGCGCGAGATACCCAGGCCCCAGCGCTGGTAGCAAATGAACACGGCGCCGCCCATGGTGCCGGCGATCAGGCCCCACCACAGCGCCTTGCGGCGCGGACGGCACGCCAGCACAGCCAGCAGTACGGTAACGCAAAAGAAAATGCGCGCCGGTTTCTCCAGTGCGCGCAATTGTATGTCGGGATGCAACAATAGACCCGCCAGGGCAAAGGCGAAACTGGCAGCAAACGCTGTTAAAACGAGACGAACCTCAGTAAGATGACGCAAAAAGCCGGGTTTCGCAGTGCGCCAGCAGTACAAACCGGCCAGCAGGAAGGCAAACCCGATGGCGCTGACGCCCCATCGCGTGATGAGCGTCAAGGCGGGCAGCAGGAAAATCAGACTGTGGATGAGATAAGATAGTGCGTTGTCTTGCAGAATGTTTTTTTTTGTAAAAGATTTATTCATTAATGTTTTGTGAGCTTATTCTTGCAAAATCAGCACAGGCAGCATCCACTTCATGCAACAAGCGTCAAAAATTTCTGTCATCATCACGACCTACAACCGGCCCGACGCCCTGGCGGCAGTGCTGGAGGCCTGCTTCTGCCAGGACGATAATCAATTCGAAATCATTATCGCTGATGACGGCTCCACCCACAACACGCGCCAGTGCGTGGAGAATCTGAAGCGCCGTTCGCCGGTGCCGCTGCTGCATGTATGGCAGCCCGACAAGGGTTTCCGCGCCGCGCGCGCGCGCAACCAGGGCATCCTGGCCGCCAGCGGCGACTACATCGTGTTCCTGGACGGCGACTGCATGCCGCAGCCGAGCTTCATCAGCCAGCACCGCAAGCTGGCCAAGCCGGGCTACCTGGTGACCGGCAGCCGCGTGCTGCTCAGCCCCGGCTACACCTTGCGCCTGCTGGCCGAGCGCATCAACCTGCGCGGCCTGACCTTGTGGGACAAGCTGAAACTGCGCCTGACCGGCGACCTGAACAAATTCCTGCAAACCGTGCTGACCCTGCCCGATGTGGGCCGCGAAAGCCGCCGCTTCAGCTGGCGCCGCATCAAGAGCTGCAACCTGGGCGTGTGGCGCAGCGACCTCGATACCGTCAATGGATTCGACGAGAGCTTCCAGGGCTGGGGCCACGAGGATTCCGACCTGGTGGTGCGCCTGTTCAACGCCGGCGTGATGCGCAAGGAAGGCGCGTTCGCCACCGAGGTCTACCACCTGTGGCACAAGGAAAACGAGCGCAGCCTGGAAGACCGCAACCGCCACATCGTGCTGCAGCGCGCGGCCGACAAGACGGTGCGCGCGGTGCAAGGCCTGCGCCAGCCGCCGGCGGTGTCGCCGGTCCCGGCGCCGGCTGGCGCGCCGGCCGCCACGCCCAGCGGCACGCAGCGCCCGGCCGCGCCGGCCAACGACACCTTGCCCACCAACGCCCCCACCAACCTGGCCGCAGCCAGCAATTCCTGAGCCTGCCAAGCCGCGTTCGCCGCGCCGCCGCTGCACCGCCCCCCGCTACACCGCCGCTACGCGTCGTCCTGCAGCGCGATGCGCACCAGGTCGGCCACATTGCCCACGCCCAGCTTGCCCATCAGCCGCGCCTTGTGCACTTCCACCGTGCGCACGCTGATGCCCAGCGCCGGCGCGATCTCGCGGTTATGCCGCCCCAGCACCACCAGCTGCATCACTTCGCGCTCGCGCGGCGTCAGTTCGCGCAGCAGCGCGCGGTGGTCTTCGCGCGCGCGGGTCTGGCTGCGCTGGCGCGCCTCGGACGAAAACGCTTCGTCGATGGCGGCCACCAGCTTGGCGTCGTCGAACGGCTTCTCCAGGAAATCCAGCGCGCGCGCCTTGAAGGCGGCGCGCGCCAGCGCCACGTCGGCATGGCCGGTGACGATGACGATGGGGATGCGGTTGCCCAGCTGCGCCAGGCGCTGCTGCAGCGCCAGGCCGTCCATGCCGCCCATGCGGATGTCGATCACCAGGCAGCCGGCCCACTCCGGCCGCCAGGCCTGCAGCAAGGCTTCGCCGCTGGCGAACACGGCGGTGCGGTAGCCGCGCACGCCAAGCAACAGGCCCAGCGCGTCGCGCACGGCGGGATCGTCATCGACAATAAATACAGTCAGGTCCATGCCACTATTCTCCAGATTCGCCTTCCAGTTCCAGCGCCGGAAGTATAAAGCGGAATATGCCGTGGCCGGCCACTTCGGCCCACAGTTTTCCGCCATGCGCTTCGATGATGGCGCGGCTCAGCACCAGCCCCAGGCCCAGGCCGCTGGACTTGGTCGACACGAAAGGCTCGAACAGGCGCCGCGCCAGCGCCTCGGACACCCCGGCGCCGCTGTCCTCGACCGTGATGCGCAGCCGCGCGCCGTCCAGCGCGCGCGCCGACAAGGTGATGCGGCGCTGGCCCGGCGGACAGGCGGCCACCGAATCGAGCGCGTTGGCCAGCAGGTTGCGCAGCACCAGTTCCACCTGGATGCGGTCCGCCAGCACCGTCACCGGCGGCGCCTGCGCCACCGCCAGTTCCACGCCCTGCTCGCGGCACTGGCTGAAAAACTGCTGCGTGATGGCCGCCAGCAGCGTGCTGGCGGGCACCGGCTCCAGGCGCAGCGCGCCGGTGCGGAAAAAGTCGCGCAGGCGCCGCACCACTTCGGCCGCGCGGCCCGATTCGATCACCATGCGCTGGATGGCGCCCTTCAGCAGTTCGCCCGTCTCGCCCCGCTCCAGCAGGTGCTCGCAGGCCTTGCCGTAGGCTGACAGCGCCGTCATCGGCTGGTTCAGCTCGTGCGCCAGCGCGGCCGCCATTTCGCCGGCCGCCGCCAGCCGCAGCGTGTGTTTCAGCTCGTCGGCCACCTGGCGCCGCTCGTCGACCACGATGCCGATGAAAAAGGCCACCAGCGCCAGCACCGCGTCCAGCAATTGCAGCTCGGCCACCTCGAGGTCGACCGTGTTGGTCCAGCGCACCAGCGTGACGATGGCCAGCTGCAGCGTGAACACGATCAGCGCGGCGCCGTACACGCCCTGGCGGGCGGCGGCCCAGATCACCGGCAGGAACAGCAGATAGAAATGCTTGAACTCGGCGCGCGCGATGTGGCCGAACACGGCCGTGAGCATGCAGATGGCCAGCAGCAGATAGCCCAGGGTTTCCCAGCGCCACGCCGCGGCCCGCAGCCGCGAGCGGCTGTCCTCGCCGGCCAGCATCCAGATCAGCGGCATCGACACCATCACGCCTACCACGTCGCCGATGGCAAAGCGCCACACCGCCAGCGCGCCCTGCCCGGCCGGGATCAAGCCGGCCGACGACAGCAGCGCCACATAGGCCACCGCGTTGAGCAGGGTGCCGGCCGCCACCGCCGCCAGCCAGGTCAGCAGCCGGTCGCGGTTGTCGAACATGGCGCTGGTGCTGAAATTGCGCCGCAAGCCTTCGCCGATCAAGCCGTAGCCCAGCGTCAGGCTGAGCGCGCCCAGCAAGGTATGCAGCGCCCCGGCCGGCATGCCGCGCAGCCAGACGTCACCCAGCAGCAAGGCCGCGAACCACGGCAGCGCGGCTTTTTTTCCGTAGCGCAGCCAGTACACCAGGCCCAGCGCCGGGTCCGGATTCCAGGGCGTGATGTTCAGGCCGTACAAAGGGTCGACATAGGTCAGCCAATCCAGCAGCAGGTACAAAGCCAGAAACACCAGCCCGTGCCAGCTTGCCCATCCCGCCCCGCGCTGCGCCATGTAAGTGTTCCCCCTAAGCTGATCCGCCAATTGTCAGTGTGCTATGCCACGGCTAATATTTCTGATTGTAACGCACTGTTTCCTACGGCCCAGCCCACGCCGCCTTTATCACTCCCGCACTACCCAATTGGAGCACCGAACAACATGCAGGCTATCACCCTCCGCGCCGGGCTGGAACGGAAATCCCTTCCCTCAATGGCATGCGCCGCCGTCAAGCTGCAGGCGCGCGCGCTGGCCCATCCGCTGCTCACGCGCGGCTGGCTGCAGCTGCTCAATTCACATGGCGCGCTGCGCGAACTGGCGCATTTGCAGCCGCGCCTGCTGCACAAGATTTACCGGCCCTACCTGAGCAGCCGCCTGGACCGCCCGCAGCGGCTGGCGGCGCTGGCTTCCCACTACCGCTTCGTGCTGCAGCACGGCTTGGCCGACACCGTGGCGCACGCCGTGCGCGGCCCGCTGGTGCTGGCCAGCTTCGAAGGCAAGTCCGGCGCCGCCTACCAGGTGGACCTGCGCGCCATCGTGCCGATGGAGCGCGAGGGCGAACTGGTGCTGCAGTTGCGCTGCGGCGCCACCCTGGTGTATTCGGTGGCGTTCTCCTTCCTGGCCGACGGATCGCAGTCCAGCGCGGCCAGCGTGGGCGTGGGCTGCCTGCAAGGGCCGCAGTGCGGCGCCGGCCTGGAGCTGGCGCGCGCCGCCACGCGCGACCTGCACGGCCTGCGCCCGAAACAACTGCTGCTGCGGCTGGTGCAGCAGCTCGGCTATGCCTATGGCTGCAGCCAGGTGCTGCTGGTGGGCAATGACAACCGCGCCGTGCTCAAGCAAATCCGCAAGGGACGCGTGCACGCCGACTACAACGCCTTCTGGCTGGAAATGGGCGCGCAGCGGCGCGCCGACGGCGACTACGCGCTGGCCTGCGGCCCGCTGCAGGCGCCGCTGCTGGATGAAATTGCGTCCAAGAAGCGCTCGGAGGCGCGCAAGCGCCACGAGCTGCTGGCCGGCGTGGCCGACGCCGTGGTGGAAAACTTTGCGCAGCGCGGCGCGCCGATCCCACGCGAGCGCGGTAGAATCGCAGCACGAGCGCCGGCCAGCGAGCCGGCAAGTGTGCTGGCAACAGAACTGGCGATCGAGCTGGTTACCACCCCGGGAGGATGCAATGCGATTGGATATCTACCGACGAGCGGAACATGACGGCCTGTTTTCCTACCTGGCTGTGCCGGAAGGCAAGCCGATTCCCCAGGAAGCCATCAACACCGACTGGCAGGCCGCCAGCCTGGCGCTGGAAGTGGACGACGGGGCCGATGCCCTGCCCGATTTCCACATCGAGCGGCCGCACCAGCAAATCGGCGCCAAGGGCTATGCCATCACCAGCGTGAAAGACGCCAGGCCGCCGCAGGGCTAAGCTCAGCCCTGCGCTTAGCCGTAAGGCGTGTACTCGAAGCCGTTCTGGATGGCGCCGATCACCTGGGCCTGGTTTTCCGGGCTCTCGCTGAAATCGGCCAGGATGGCGTCCCGGGTGGTCACATTGCCGTTCAGCGCGTCGAGCCAGAAGTTAAAGCCGCTCTGGTCCGGCGTGCGGTGCAGGATGTTGCTGTACAGCCGCGTGATGAAGTCGAAATTGCTCACGTTGGTGCCGTACAGCTTGCCGAACTCGGGACTGCCGATGAAATCGTTCGCCACCTGGCGCAGCGTTACGCCGTCGTCCAGCGCCTTCAGCCAGAAGCCCAGGCCCACCGAATCGGGCGCGCGGTCGAACGCCGCCTGGTAGATGCGGTAGGCCTTGCCGCCGTTGCCGGCGATATCGACCGCGTAGGACGCGCCGCCAAAGTTCAACCGCTCCACGCCGCTCAGCGTGTCGCTGCCGCCGCTGCCCTGCAGGTCCGTCACCGTCACCACGCCGTTGGCCACGGCCACGCTGTGGCCCGCCCTGCCGCCGGCGAAATAGGCGCTGTCGATGCCGGCGCCGCCGTTCAGCACGTCGTTGCCGCCGCCCCCTTCCAGCCTGTCATTGGCCCCGCCGGCCGTCAGCGTATCGTTGCCGGCGGTGCCGGTCAGATAACGCCCGCCGCGCACCGAGTTGATGCCCAGCGCGCCGCCCAGGCCATCGCCGCCATACAGCCAGTTCAAGGCCGCCAGGTCGTACGGACTGTACGTCGTATACGGTCCGCCGGCGTCGGTGTAGGACATCAGCGTGTAGGCCGTGCTGTCGGTATCCGACGGCAGCTGGATGGCGCCCTCGAACGGATGCTTCAGGCCCAGCATGTGGCCGATCTCATGCAACAGCGTCTCGCCGCCCGGGCCGCCGTTCAGGCTGGCGTTCTGGCTGCCCCATTGCACATTGTCGAGGTAGATATAGGCGCCCGGCTTGAAGTCGGCCAGCTGGTTGTCGGGCATATAGGAATATTCCACGTTCCAGCTGCACAGGCCGGAATACTGCGGCTCGGTGAGGTCGGCATTGCTGAAATGGACCTGGGCGTCGCTGCCGACGCCGGTTTCCTGGAAGCGGATGCCGGTCACCTGGCTGACGTAGGCCAGCGTGTCGCGCGTGGCGGCCTGCTGGGCAAAGGAGAAGGCGGACGGCGCGCCGCGCAGGCTGTTATTGCCTGTCTGCATGCCGCTCGCAGTGGAGAAGGTGTAACTGATGACGTTGCCGGCGGACGGCATCACATAGTTCCAGCCGGGCCCGTTATCGAGCAGGGCGTCGATATGGTTGTAGCCAGTCAGCGGGGCCTTGGTTGCTTCGTTAACAGTTGCCATGGTGGAAGGGAATGAATTGATCTGGCCCACAGTATTTCCCGGGGCCATGACCTTGTCAATTGTAAATTACTTAATACTGTGATTTACACCCGGCATGCCAAACGAGCTCAATGCTAGTACTCCACCGCCACTTCGCGCGCGCCCAGCACCTGCTCCAACGACAGCTTGAGCGCATCCGACGGCGCCACGCGCCACTCCTCGCCCAGCTGCACCACGCAGTCCACGCCCTGCGGCTTGACGCGCATGGCCACCGGCAGGCCGTTGACGTCGCGGTGCGGCGCCAGCACTTCCTGCAGCTTGGCCGGCGCCACCGTGGTCGGCATGGTCCAGCCGAACTGCTGGCCGAACTGGCTGCGCGCGGCAATGATGTCGTACACCTTCTCGGCCGAGATGCGCAGGCCGCCCGAGAAGCGGTCTTCCGACACCTTGCCCACCACGGCCAGGAATTCGTCGTCCTTGAACATGCGCTTGTTCTCGTCGAACACCTCGCTGTACACGGTCACCTCCACCACGGCGGTCTTGTCGTCCAGCGTGACGATCCACAGCTTGCCGCGCTGCGTCATCTGCGGGCGCATGCCGGTGATCACGCCGCTCATCATGCGCGGCTCGCGCGACGGCTCCAGGTCGGACAGCTTGGTGCGCGAGAAGCGGCGCGCCTCCTGCGCGTAGGAGTCATACATGTGGCCGGACAGATAGAAGCCCAGCGCGATCTTTTCCTCGGCCAGCTTCTGGCGGTCGGTGAACGGCGCGGCCTTCACGTACTCGGGCGGCGCCACCAGGTCGGAATCGTCGCCGCCGAACAGCGACACCTGGTTGGCTGCCTTGGCCTCCTGGTCCGCGCACTCCATGGCGAAGGTGACGGAGGCCAGCAGCACGGCGCGGTCCACGCCCAGGCAGTCGAACGCGCCCGAACGGATCAGCGCTTCGATGGTGCGGCGGTTGATCTGCTTCTTGTCGACCCGCTTGCAGAAGTCGAACAGGCTGACGAACGGCCCGCCCGACTCGCGCGCGGCAATGATGGCTTCGATGGCGTTCTGGCCGGCGCCCTTCACGCCGCCCAGGCCGTAGCGGATCTGCGTGACTTTTTTGCCGGTGACCGAAGGCGCTTCGCCGTCCGGACGGAAGCGGTAGGCCGACTTGTTGATGTCCGGCGGCAGCACGGTCAGGCCGCAGATGTCGATCGAGTCCTCGACCAGGATCTTCACCTTCTCGGTGTCGTCCATGGCCAGCGACATGTTGGCTGCCATGAACGCGGCCGGATGGTGCGCCTTCAGGTAGGCCGTGTGGTAGGACAGCAGCGCGTAGGCGGCGGCGTGCGACTTGTTGAAGCCGTAGCCCGCGAACTTTTCCATCAAGTCGAAGATCTCGTCGGCCTTTTCGGCGCTCAAGCCATCCTTGGCGGCGCCGGCGCGGAAGATCTCGCGGTGCTCGGCCATCTCTTCGGCTTTTTTCTTACCCATCGCGCGGCGCAGCATGTCGGCGCCGCCCAGCGAGTAGCCGCCGACGATCTGCGCCATCTGCATCACCTGCTCCTGGTACACCATGATGCCGTAGGTTTCGGACAAGATGGACTCGGTGCGCGGATCGGGATAGTCGAAGCGTTCGCCGTGTTTCCGTTTGCAGAAGTCGGGGATCAGGTCCATCGGGCCCGGACGGTACAGCGCCACCAGCGCGATGATGTCCTCGAAACGGTCGGGACGGGCGTCCTTCAGCATGCCCTGCATGCCGCGCGACTCAAGCTGGAATACGGCGACCGTCTTGGCCTTGGTCAGCAGCTCGTAGGACGGGCGGTCGTTCAGCGGCAGCTTGGCCAGGTCGAAGTCCGCCATGGCCGGATCGAGATCCTTGATGTAGTTCACCGCGCGGTCCAGGATGGTCAGCGTGGTCAAGCCCAAAAAGTCGAACTTCACCAGGCCCACGGCCTCCACGTCGTCCTTGTCGTACTGCGACACCACGCCGCCGTCGCCGCCCTGGGTGTACAGCGGGCAGAAGTCGGTCAGCTTGCCGGGGGCGATCAGCACGCCGCCGGCGTGCATGCCGATGTTGCGGGTGATGCCCTCCACCTGCTGCGCCAGGTCCAGCAGCTGGCGCACCTCCTCCTCGTTCTGCTGGCGCTCCTTCAGCATCGGTTCTTCCTCGATCGCCTCGGCAATCGAGACCGGCTTGCCCGGCTTGAACGGGATCAGCTTGGACACGCCGTCGCAGAACATATAGCCGAAGTCCATCACGCGGCCCACGTCGCGGATAGCGCCCTTGGCCGCCATGGTACCGAAGGTGGCGATCTGCGACACCGCGTGGTGGCCGTACAAGTCCTTCACGTGCTGGATCACGCGGTCGCGGCCTTCCTGGCAGAAGTCAATATCGAAGTCGGGCATCGATACGCGTTCGGGGTTCAGGAAACGCTCGAACAGCAGGTTGTACTTCAGCGGGTCCAGGTCGGTAATCAGCAGCGCGTACGCCACCAGCGAGCCGGCGCCCGAACCCCGGCCCGGCCCCACCGGCACGCCGTTTTCCTTGGCCCACTGGATAAACTCGGCCACGATCAGGAAGTAGCCGGGGAACTTCATGTTGCAGATGGTGTCGGTCTCGAACTTCAGGCGCGCCTCGTAGCGCGGGCGCTCGGCCTCGCGCTTGACCGGGTCCGGATACAGGTGCTCCAGGCGCGCTTCCAGGCCTTTCTTCGATTCGGCCACCAGGAACTCGTCGATGGTCATGCCGGGCGGGGTCGGGAAGTTCGGCAGCTGCGGCTTGCCCAAGGTAAGCGTGACGTTGCAGCGCTTGGCGATTTCCACCGAATTTTGCAGCGCGGCAGGCAGGTCGGCGAACAGCGCGCCCATTTCGGCCTGCGTCAGGAAACGCATTTGCTCGTTGTAGCGCTTGACGCGCTTGGCGTTGGCGATCATTTCGCCGTCGGCGATACAGATGCGCGCCTCGTGCGCGATGAACTCGTCCGGCGACATGAACTGCACCGGGTGCGTAGCCACCACCGGCAGGCCCAGCTTGGCCGCCAGCGCCACCGAATGGCGCACCTGCGCCTCCTGGTTGGCCTGGCCGGCGCGCTGGATCTCGACGTAGAAGTGGCCGGGGAAGATGGCGGCCCACTTGCGCGCCTGGCGCTCGGCCAGCTCCAGGTTGCCGTTGTCGATGGCCGCGCCGATGTCGCCGTACTGCGCGCCGGACAGCGCGATCAGGCCGTTGTCGGTGCGTTCGTTGGGCAGCAGCTCGTAGGTCTTGCTGGCGCGCTCCGCCAGCCATTCGGTGCGGATCTCGGCGCGGCCCTTGTACTGGTTGGTGAGCCAGGCGGTCGACAGCAGTTCGCACAGCTGCAGGTAGCCCATGCGGTTTTTTGCCAGCAGCAGCAGGCGCGAGGGCTTTTCGCGGTTGTCGTCATTGGTGATCCACACTTCGCAGCCGATGACCGGCTTGATGCCCTTGCCGCGCGCGGACTTGTAGAACTTGACCATGCCGAACAGGTTGCCCAGGTCGGTGACCGCGAGCGCCGCCTGCTTGTCCTTGGCGGCGGTGGCGATCAGGTCATCGATGCGCACCAGGCCATCGACGATGGAGTACTCCGAGTGCACGCGCAGGTGCACAAAAGCCGGACCCTGCGGTTGAGGCGCAGCGGCTACGGCGCCGCCATCTTGTTCGATTACCATCATGTTCATGCTGCTGCTCGCCAGTGTTCCAATGAGGCGCTATTCTACCGCGCCCGGGCGGCCCGGCTGGCCCAGCGCTTCATATCGCGATAAAAATTCTCGTGCCGGCCAAGCGCCTCCAGATAGATCTGCTGTATGCCCTGATCCGGCGCATATCCCGGCAGGTAAAGTTGTCCACCGCCGTGGAATTTCAAGACGCGCTATCGGGCAAGATCGCCCTTCTTCAGGCCCAAAATTCGATCTGCCCGGCGATCGTGCGATGCTCGGCAGCGGCATCCTGCCTGGCCTGTCCGTAGAGATCCTGATTGATACGCATTGACAGTACAGCATCGTGCCGCTTCGCCGAATCTGACCGGAATCGAGCAATACCTGACAGCAAGACCGGCGTTTTGGCGGCCAGCCAGCGTGAACAGCTTATAATAGCGGCTGTTCCGCATTTTCCTGAAAATCGCACCATGCAAGCTCACACCTCCAGCGCGCCCGCAGCAGCCGGCGCAGCAACGGCGACCCCGTATGTCAACATCGCTGCCTATAAATTCATCACGCTCGACAACCTGGAAGAGCTGCGCCCGCAGTACCAGGCCGAGTGCGCCCGGCTGAGCCTGAAAGGCACCATCCTGCTCACGCCGGAAGGCATCAATATGTTCCTGTCCGGCCTGCGCGCCGACATCGACCAGTATCTGGCCTGGGTGCGCAGCGACGCCCGCCTGGCGGACCTGGAAGTGAAGGAAAGCCTGTCGAGCGAGCAGTCGCACAAGCGCATGCTGGTGAAGATCAAGAAAGAGATCATCACCATGCGCATGCCGCTGATCAAGCCGGAGGAAGGCCGCGCGCCGTTCGTGGAGGCGCACACGCTGAAGCGCTGGCTGGACCAGGGCCACGACGACGCCGGCAAGCCGGTGGTGATGGTCGACACCCGCAACGACTTCGAAGTGGACGTGGGCACCTTCACCGACACGGTGGACTACCGCATCAAGAAATTCACCGAGTTCCCGGAAGTGATCGCCGCGCACAAGGCCGACTTCGACGGCAAGACCGTGGTCACCTTCTGCACCGGCGGCATCCGCTGCGAAAAGGCCGCCATCCACATGCAGAACATCGGCTACGACAATGTGTACCAGCTCGAAGGCGGCATCCTGAAGTACTTCGAGGAAGTGGGCGGCGCGCACTACACGGGCGACTGCTTCGTATTCGACTACCGCACCGCGCTCAATCCGCAGCTGGAAGCGGTGGAAACCACCCAGTGCTTCGCCTGCCGCGCCGTGGTCACGCCGCGCGAACAGCTGTCGGAGCAGTATGTGTACGGCGAATCCTGCCCGCATTGCTACGGCAAGGAACAGGCGGCCTGAGGCCAGCCTGAAGCAAAAGGAAACGGCCGCTGATGCGGCCGTTTTTGTGTGCGGTTAGGCGCTGTGGCGCGCTTAGCGGAAGTAACCCGCCACTTCCTTCACGTCGTCCACGCTCAGCGAACCGACCGCGCTGCGCAGGCGCATCGACGCCAGCAGGTAGCTGTAGCGGGCCTGCGCCAGGTCGCGCTGGCTGGTGTACATCTGCTGGCGCGCGTTCAGCAAGTCCAGGTTGATGCGCACGCCGCCCTTGATGCTTTGCTCGGTGGCCTGCACCAGCAGCTTGCTCGACTCGACCGCCTTGGACAGCGCCAGGATCTTGGCCGCGCCGCTCAGGGTCAAGGCATAGTCCTTGCCCAGGTCCACGTTGAGTTTGTCGACACGCGCCTGCAAGTCGCTCTTGGCCTTCTCGTAATTGGCCACGGCCTGGCGCGAAGCGGAATTGACCTGCCCGCCCTGGTACAAGGGAATGTTCACCTGCACGCCGATGCTGCGCACCGTCGAATCCTGGTTGTAGGTGTTGATGGTCTCGGCGTCGTTCTTGCTGTACGAGGCGACAAAGTCGACCCGGGGCGCGTGGCCCGAACGGGCCCGGTTGATCTCCTGCCGCGAGGCCTCGACCGAGTACTGCAAGGCCTGGATGTCGGGATTGTTGGCCAGCGCCAGCTTGCGCAGTTCGTCCAGGCGCTCCGGCGCCGGCATGATGCGGAAGTCCGGCGCCATCGGGTCCAGGCTGCTGGTGCCGTCGCCGATCAGCTTGGCGAGCGTTTCGCGCGCCGCATTGCGGCTGTCGATCGCTTCGATCAGGCGGGCCTCCGACACATCCAGGCGTGCCTGGGTTTCCAGCATGTCGGTGCGGGTGCCCTCGCCTTGCTTGAACAGGCGGTCGTTGACCTGGCGCTGCTCGGTGTACATATCGCGCTCGGCGGTGGCCAGCGCCACTTGCTCGTCGCCAAACAGCACGTCGAAGTAGGCGCCGGTCACGCGCAGGATCATCTCCTGGGTCTGCGCGTCGAAGCGCGCGGCCGCGAAGCTGGACTGCGCCACGGTCTGTTTGTAGCGCGCGATCGCCTCCAGATTGAGCACGCCCTGGCGCAGCGACACGCTTTCCACGCGGCTGGTGTATTTCGGATGCGTGAGCGAGGTGGTCGGCTGGCCCAGGATGTTGGTCGACTGGGTTAACGTATCCGCGCGGTTCTGGCTCAGGTTGAAGTTGGCACCCACCTGCGGCAGCAGCCCAGCCCGGCCCTGGATGCGCGCTTCCTTGCCCGCTTCGCTGTCGAAGAAGGCGCCGCGATAGGTCGGATCGTTCTGCAGCGCGGCCTGGTAAGCCTGGATCAGGCCCAGCGCCGAGGCATTGCCGGCAAAGGCCAGCGCCGCAACGCAAACCGCCCGGGCCAGCAACTTCATACGTGGTTGAGTGTGAGCCAAAGCTTATTCCTCCGACATCGACGTTTTCGCGCGGTCAACAACCGGCTTGAACAGGTAGCTCATCATCGAACGCTCGCCGGTCTTCACGAACACTTCAACCGGCATACCGGCCTGGATGTCGAGCTTCTTGTCGGCGATCAGCTTCATGCCTTCGGCGGTCACTTTCACGCGCACCTTGTAGTACGGATTGCCGGTGCGGTCTTCCACCAGGCGGTCAGCCGAGATGGTGTCGACAACGCCGGGGATGTGCGGCGTGGTGTTGGCGTTGAAGGCCGAGAACATCAGCTCCACCGGCAAGCCTTTGTGTACGCGGTCCACCAGGTTCACCGGCAACTGGCCATCGACGATCAGCCCGTCGTTTACCGGCACGATATCCATCATCCGGAAACCGGGGGCGACCACGCCGCCTTCGGTAAACACGTTCATGCCCACCACCAGGCCATCGACCGGCGCCTTGACGCTGACGTTGGCCAGGTCGAACTGCTGGCTGTTCAGGCGCGCGCCGAGCGCATCGCCTTCGCGCTGCACGTCGGACAGCTGGGAGCGCACTTCCTTTTGGAAATCCTGCTGGCGCATGGCGCGGCGCAGCGTCAACTCGGCCATCTGGCGCTGGGCGCGGGCGATATTGCCGATGTCTTCGGAAATGGCACCGTTGAGCTGGGCGTAAGTACGTTCCAAGTCCAGAACGCGCGAGCGTGCGACGTAACCGTCCTTGCCCAGTTCGCGCATATTGTCCAGCTGCTCCTTGAGGAACACCAGCTGCTGTTTCTTGCTCTCCTTCGACTCTTGCAAGCCGTCGCGCTGCGCCTTGGCGCCGGCGATCGATTCCTCGATGGCCGCCAGTTCGTTCTGCAGCGACAGCTGGCGCGAAGTAAACAGCTGGTTTTGCAGCGCCAGGTTTTCCAGCAGGCGCGGGTCGTTCTTGTACGCGTCCAGTTCCGGCGCCAGCGTCAGCTTGGACTTGCCGTCGCGCTCGGCGAGCAGGCGGGTCTCGGTGGCCTTCGAACTCAGATACTGCGCCAAGGTGATGTCGGCGACCGACTTGGTCTGGACTTCGTTCATCTTCACCAGCACCTGGCCGGCCTTGACGCGTTCGCCGTCATGCACGAGGATCTTCTCGATGGTGCCGCCGGCCTGGTGCTGCACCTGCTTGCGGCTCGATTCACGCGCCACGGTGCCCGTCATCGGCACGCCCTTGTCCAGCGGCGCCAGGAAGCCCCACACCAGGAAACCTACAAAGCCAACCAGCACGACGATCCAGCCAAGGCGCGCGTACGCGCGGGGATCGGTGTGGACCGTCAACGGCGACACGTCATGGGTAATGACATCGCTCGCCAAGTCTTTCTTCTCGATTAATTTCATGTCTTATTCCTGTACGGTAGTTGCAGTCTGCGGCCCTGCCGCTGCCGGGGCTGCCGCAGCAGCAGGGGCCGCCGGGGCGGCCGGGGCGGCTGGCGCAGCCTGCGCGGGCTGGCCCGCCTTGGCAGCCTGCGCCGCCTGCAATTGCTTCTGTGCGTTCTGCTGCAGCGCTTGCAGCACCTGCTGGGTCGGGCCGAACATATCCACGACGCCGTCACGCAGGAAAAGCAGCTTGTTGGTGATGCCAATGATGTTGGTACGGTGCGTGATCAGCACTATGGTTTTGCCGCGCTGGCGCAAGTCGTTGACCGCATTGACCAGGGCGGCCTCGCCCACGTCATCCAGGTTGGAATTCGGTTCATCAAGCACCAGCAGCGAAGGATCGCCATACATGGCGCGGGCCAGGCCCAGGCGCTGTTTCTGGCCGCCGGACAGGCCGGCGCCGGCATCGCCCAGCGCGGTATCGTAGCCTTTCGGCAGGCGCAGGATCATGTCGTGCACGCCGGCGCGCTTGGCCGCCTGCACCACCTGTTCGGCATCCACCTCGCCGAAACGCGCAATGTTCTCGCTCACGGTGCCGGCGAACAGTTCAATATCCTGCGGCAAGTAGCCCAGGTGCGGGCCCAGTTCGGCTTTGTTCCACTGGAAGATGTCGGCGCCGTCAAGACGCACCTTGCCCAGCGCGGACGGCCAGATGCCGACCAGCAGGCGCGCCAGCGTGGACTTGCCCGAACCGCTCGGACCAACCACGCCCAGCACGTCGCCCGGCGCAATGCCGAACGTGACGTTCTTCAGCACCGGCGACTGGGTGCCCGGAGGACCGGCAGTCACGCCTTCCAGCGTGATGGCGCCCTTCGGTGCAGGCAGTTCCATGCCGGCCGGACGGGCCGGATTCTGTTCCAGCAAGGTCAGCAGGCGGTTGTACGCGCTGCGGGTGCTGCTCCAGGTCTTCCAGACCGCGATCACCTGTTGCACCGGCGCCATGGCGCGGCCCACCAGGATGGACGCGGCGATCATCATACCGGCCGTGATTTTGCCTTCCAGCACCAGCAATGCGCCAAAGCCCAGCACCAGCGACTGCAGCGACACTTGCACGAACTTGGTGATGGAACCGACCACGCCGGCCTTCTCGCTTGCCTCGGCTTGCAGGTGCAGGAACTTGCCGTGCAGGCCGAACCAGCGGTTCAGCAGGTTCGGCAGCATGCCCATCGATTCGATGACTTCGGCGTTGCGCAGGTTGTTGGTGGCCAGGTTGGCCGAGGCAATCGCCATGCTGTTGGCGTCGCTCAGCGGCTGGCGCGACACGCGCTCGTTCATGTAGGCCAGGAAGATCAGCAGCAGCGTGCCGCCCAGCGCGAACCAGCCCAGCGCGGGCTCGAACAGGAAGATGACGATCAGGTAAACCGGGAACCATGGCGCGTCGAAGAAGGCGAACAGCGCGTTGCCGGTCAGGAACTGGCGGATGCTGGTCAGGTCGTTCAGCGCCTGGCCGGCGCTGCCGCCGGCCTTCTTCAGGTTCTGCTCGAACGCGGCGGTATACACGCGCTTGTTCAGGTTCATGTCGAACTTGGCGCCCACGCGGACCAGCACGAAGCTGCGGATCAGCTCGAGGCCGCACATCAGCAGATAGGCGCCCAGCATCATGATCGTGAGCATGAGCAGCGTGATCTCGTTGCGGCTGCCCAGCACGCGGTCGTAGACCTGCAGCATGTACAGCGAGGGAACCAGCATCAGCAAATTGGTGATGGCGCTAAAGCCGCCGACGGTGAGGAACGTTCTTTTGAAACCGGACAGTGCCTGCTCGATTTCGTTCAGCGGTTGGGTGTTTTTAATTTTCATTGGGTGGCTTGCATGCAGAGTAAGGACGCGGCCTACAACGGCAACCATTGCCTGTTCACAGGGCAACGATTGCATATTTTTTTACAACGGTCGGGACGAACGCCGGGAGCTAAGCTTCCAGCGGAAGACACATTATCGCTCAAATCCATCAAAATATGTGATCCTCATCACAAATTTTTACGTCTGGATACACAAACCGGCGATGCCAGGGAGGAAGGAGCAAATAATGGGAAGGCGACGCCTGCTTGGCAGGCGCCGCGAGCACGCGTATCAGTGAATGATGCCGCAGATGAGATAGAAAGGGAGGACTTTAGAAGAGAACTTGGCGTACGATTCACGCAACTGGGCCAGCGTGGCCTCGTCACCCTCTACCACTTTTCCCTCATGAATCAAGTGGCGGTTCAGCGTTTTCAAGATCTTCAGCAAATGCGCAGCCGGATCTTCAGCTTTTGACAGGTAGGCATGCAACATATACTGGTCCGTAGCGCTGACACCGACTGCGGTGCCCAGGCTGGCGGCGGCAAGCACGGACAGCTCCTCGCCAGCCACGGCGCGATTCAGGGCCGCCACATTGAATGCCATGCAACTTTGCAGCGCGCCTTCCACCGGCGCCTGCATCAGCTGCAGATAGTTCAGCGACGTGAGGATGGTTGCCGCCTGCAGACAAGCCTGGAACGGCAGGTCGCATTGCTCAGAGAGTTCTTTCAGCGTCTTCGGCCCCGCCATCAATGCGTCCAGAATCGGGTCGTAGATCTTGGCGGCCAGCGTTACCTCGCCCACAGGCAAGTTGACCGTGCGCTTGCATTCGTCACGGCTGCGCGACAGGCAAAGCTTGATGGCACCTGCAACCTTGGCGAATTCCGCCGTAGCCATACGACGCGCACCGCGGATAAACAAGTCGCGGCGGAACTGCTGGTTCATGCCAAAGTCGCGCAGCAATTCCTTCAGCACAGGGTCGGCTTCGGCCTCGACAAGCTTGGCCACGCTGGGCGTCAGGCTCGCTTCGTTCAGGTTTTCAATCGCAGTAGCCGAGGCGGCGTAAGTCAGCTTGGCAGCGGACAGGTCCTTGACGACGTCGCTGTGATAGAAAAGGTCCCAGTCAGCATTCATATACTCGTGCGCCAGGTAATTCACGTCCTGGGTTTGCAGGCTGTCGGCCAGCGCCACCGCTGCCGGGTTGGCGGCGTAATAGCGCACACCGGCTTCCTTCATGCTGTGCACGAAGCTGCGCGCGGCGGCCACCCGCTCCAGCACCGGCCCTCCGCGGCGAGCTGCGTACTCGGTCATCAGCCGGCGCAGCGGCGCCTTGCTGCTCCAACCTGGCAGACAATTGTAGGAAATATAGACCACGCCACCCGGCTTCAGGAACTTGCGAATCAGATTGACAATGTGAGCACGGTTTTCCGCGTTGACCCAGGAGTAGATACCGTGCAGAACAATGTAGTCCATGGCCGGCAAATCGCGATGCAGGGCCTGCTCGAAACTGTCTTCGTAAAAATGCACATTGGCAAGTTTGGCGTCCCGCGCCACGCGCTGGGCGTTCTGGATATGCACGGGATTGAAGTCGAAGGCGTGGAAACTGCTCTGCGGATTGGCCGCAGCCAGGGCATTGGCTGACAGGCCGTTGCCACAGCCTATCTCCAGCCAGTTGTACGCCTGCGTCGCAACTGGTGCGGCATAGCCGCGCAGCAGCGCGGCAAAGTTCATGCTGGCAGGCGCCAGTTCACGATAAAAACCGGACGTATATTCGATGTCCGTAACGTATCCACCCGTCCAATCCTGCATAGTCTCTCCATCGTTTGAATAAGGAGCCGGAAGCGTCATGCCCGGCGGCGGACCAGTATAACGACTGGTGCGCCGTTTGTCTCGCGGGGCGTGGCATGCCAGTTCAGGAGGCAGGCAAAAAAAAACCGCCCCCGAAGGGGCGGTTTTGCTATCCGCGCAAATTGCCGCGGATAAGTCGTCTACTTAGGCGATTGCGACGGTGTTAGCCGCCAGAGCAACACCGATTGCGGTGATGCCGGCTGGAGCACCGATCAGTTCAACCACGGTGTCGGTAGCGCCGTCTTGGAAGACGTAGAAGCTGTCACCTGCGTCGCCTGCAACGCCATTGCCATTCAGGTCGTAGTAGAAACCTACGGTGGCGCCGGTGTTGTTCAGCTGCTGAGCCAGGAAGGACAGGGCTTGCGACAGCGAGATGTAACCAACCGCGTCAGCCGGGTTGGTGTCGGTAGCCGTCGAAACGAGCGCCGAGGTTTCAACACCGGCGGTGCCCGTCACGTCGGTGATGCCGAAGGTGACGATACCGTTGGTTGCGGAGGTGCCGGCGGTAACCAGAACGCCGCTGCCGGTCGAGGTAACAACATTGGCGGTCAGGTTGCCGGTGGTACCGATAACGGTCGACGACAGGTCCAGGATGTCGCCGGTAACAGCGGTAGCCGAGAAGCCAACGATCTGATCGTAGCCCGAAGCCAGCGATTCGCCGTCAGCGATCACGATGGTGTCGGTTGCTGCGCCAGCGGTGTCAGCCAGGGTGTAACGGTCAGCGCCGGTGCCGCCGGTCAGGGTGCTTGCGCCGCCCACTTCGATCAGCGCGTCGTTGCCTGCGCCACCGTTCAGGGTGTAAGCAACAGCGGTGTCCAGACCCATCAGCACGTCGTTGCCTGCGCCGCCGTTCATGGTGGTAATCGAACCACCAGCTGCGGTGTCGATGAACAGGTCGGAGTTGGCGGTAGCCACGCCGGTGGTCAGCAAGTTATCAGCTACTGCCAGACGGCCATCCAGAACAGCGGTGTTTGCTTGCAGAGTGCCGCCGTTGTAGTTCAGGGTCAGGTCGGAGCCGTTACCAACTGCAACAGTCAGGTCAACTTCTTGAGCGCCTGCACCATTCACGTCGATCTGGATGCGAGCAATCGTACCGGACAGCGAGAAGCTGTTGTTGGCTTTGGAGCCATCATTGCCGGAGTCATCGTTGATCAGAGCAGTTTCGTAGTGACCAGCACCGAAGGATACGGTGTTGTTGCCGTCGCCAGCGGTGACGGTTTCGTCACCTGCACCGCCGTCAACCACGTTGTCGCCGCGGTCTGCATTGATGGTGTCGTTACCTGCGCCAGCCACGATGGTGTCGGACTGAGCGGTACCGGTCAGGATGTCGTTTGCACTACCGGAGGTGATGGAAACGCCCTTACCAGCCGAACCCAGAGCACTGAAGGTGTTGATGCCGTTGCCCAGTTTCACTTGAGCGTTGTCGCCCAGGATGATGACGTTGGCGGTCAGGTTGCCCTTAACAGCGGTGGTGTCGAAGGTGGTCATGGTGTTGGCCAGACCGGTGCCCGACACGGTACCCAGTGCCAGGTTGCCGTTGGCGGTTGCCACGAACGATTGCAGGTTTTTGCCGTACACGTTGTTGATCGTGGTGGTGGTTGCCGAAGCAGTTGCACCAGCAGCGATTGCCAGTTCGTTGCCCACGGTAACGGTCATGTTTTTCACGCCGTGCGCGGTCAACTGACCCAGGGTGTACGAGGAAGCGCCGATACCAGCGTCCAGGCTGCTGTTGATCGATACAGCCAGTGCGTCGCCGGTGTTGTTTTCCAGCGTTACACCGTTGAAGATCTGAGCCTGCGAGCCGGTTGGAGCGCCAACTGGATCAACACTTTCGTTGTCGCCGAAGAAGTTCAGGGTCGACAGGGCGGTGTTTTTCAGGGTGATCACGTCGTTGACGGAAACCAGGCCACCTGCGATTGCAAACGGCTCAGCGGTTACTGGGGACAGGTCGGCGTCGCCGTCAACCGCTTTGTCCGACAGGATAGCCAGTTCGGTAACGGTGGTGGCTTTGGACATGTCGATAGCAACGTTTTCGGTTGCAACGATATGCAGCTTCTCGATACCGGTCAGGCTTGGGGTGCCGGTCACGTCTTTGCTGAATGCAGCGCGCACGGTGTCTACGCCGCCAGCGTCGGTGATGGTGTCGGAACCGTTGAAGCTGTCCAGGGTTGCGAAGGTCAGGATGTCGCTACCAACGCCCAGGTTGATGGTCTGGTCGGCGGTGCCAACGGTCAGACGCAGGTTGCTCAGCTGGGTAGCTGCGTCAACGGTCTTGGCTACCAGGGTGCTGGCAACGGTGTAGTCCAGGCCAGCGGTGCCGCCGGTCAGTTTGAACGTACCGGTGTGGTCAGCAGCGCGGGTCAGGGTCAGAACGTTGGTTTCGGTGTCGTTGTCGTTGACGGTGACGTTTTCTACCTTGGTTGCAGCCAGTTGAGCAGCGGTGGCGGTTGCGGTACCAGCCAGCACGTCAGCGCGCAGTTGGCTCTGTGCATTCAGGGTGTAATCGAACTTGGTGCCGGTGTTCAGGTCGTTCTGTACGGTCAGCACGACGGTGTCGGATGCAGCGCTGGCGTCGGCCAGGTTGACGCTTACTACATCGTTCAGAGCGGCAGCACCGATGCCGTGACGCAGAACGATGTTGCCGTTCTCAGCCAGGGTCTTGGTGGTGTTGTGCAGCGAGAAGGTCTGGGCAGCGCCGCCCACTTCATTGCGCAGCAGAGCCGAGGTCAGGTTTGCGTCGAAGGCGCTGATGTAGGCCGACGAGGTCGCGCCGCGCAGTTCCAGGGCTTCAACGTTGGTGATCTTGGCGTTCTTGGTAATGCTAGCCGAGAAAGTACGCAGGGTGTCGTGACCTGCGCCGCCGTCGATGACGTCGGACAGAACCACGCCAGCCACGGTGGTGCTGGTAACAGCGCTGGTGGTCCACAGGGTGTCGTCGCCGGCGCCCAGTTTAACTTCCGAGTGGAAGACCTTGCCCGAATTGCCTGGGTCGTTATGGCCGCCAACAGCGGTGCTGATGTTGATGTTGGTGTTGCCTGCGTAAGCGGTAGCGTCGATGGTACGCACGCCGATGCCGTCGCCGATGGTGATGCCGCCAGCGTTCACTTTAGTGAACTCGCCGCCAGCGCCAGTGGTATTGTTGATCAGGTTCAGGGAACCAGCACCGGTGATGACAACGGTTTCCGCATCAACAACGTTCAGATCTTTGATCGTGTTGGTGCCTTGCGACAGCAGGTTGATGGTTTCGAAACCTTCGGTGCTGAGATTGTTACCGATGTGCAGTTTAGCCAGAGCAACGTTTTCAACGGTCACATTGCCGGTGTCGCCGCCAGCAGCGGTACCAGCGGCGTTTTTAGCAGCCAGAACGCCGTCAACGTAGTCGAAGTTCACGGTGCCGTCAACAGCTGCGCTGTTCTTGACGGACAGGTTAGCGGCTGGCTGGCCGATGTTCTTGATGTTGACGGTGTCGGCTGCTTCCAGGGTCAGCTTGTTGATAGCCAGGGTTTTCAGGCTGTCAGCGAAACGAACGTCCAGAGTGTTGGTGTTGCCGGTGATGTCCAGGTTGATGGTCTGGATGTTTTTCAGCGTAGCGGTGATCGACTTGGCGCCGTTGTCGTTTGCGTTGCCCAGGGTCGCGTTCAGGATGTTGTTCGCGGTGGCGCTTACGTCTTTACCGGTCAGCACGTCTTCGCTCTGCAGCGAGTTGATGCGGTCGTCGCCGCTTGGGGTGTATACCAGGCCGGCGTTGAAGATGTTGGCGGTCAGGGTGTCGGTGCCGTTGGTCAGAGCGACCGACGAGCCGGTGCCGTTGGCGATGGCAGCCAGGGTGGCTTCCACGGTAGCCTGGTAGTCAGCTGGTACGGTGTCGCCGTTTACATTGTGCAGCAGTTCGCGTGCTTGTGCAGCAGCGACGGCGCCTTTGTAGCCGTTTACTTCAGCAGCGGTGTCGATAGCTGCGGTGAAGTTCTTAGCAACTTCGATCTTGTTGTTGACGATTGCAGCGTCAGCAGCGTTGCCGCCTTCTTTAACTGCAGCAGCCATGATCTGGGTCGCGGCTTCAGCGCGGGTCATGTCTTTGCGTGCCAGCGCGGTTACCCAGAAGGTCAGGCCGCCGATCAGTGGATCGCGGTTCAGAACGTTCTGGTAGATAGCGGTGATGAACGCTGCATCGTCAGCACCTGCGTACAGGGCTTGCGATTCTGGGCTCGAACCGAAGTTGTCGATGATGGACTTAACGGTACCGTTAGTCTTGTATGCATCTTTCAGGCCGGCGATGGTCGTAGGAGCATTCGACGCGGCCAGATTGGCGATCATGTTGTTCAGACCGAACAGGTCGGCCGGACGACCGAAGTAAGCTACGTAAATTTGTTGTGCTACTTGGACGTATTCTGCTGCTGCAGCCATGATATTTCCTTTAGTTAAGATATTTCAAACTAGAATTTCCGCACCCCGTGCCAGGGCTGGAGTAGCCATGGCACAAGCCTATTTGCAGAACATCGCCATAATGCCACAGGGAGAAAGCCATGTTGTGACGGCCATCACATCTGAAGCCCACTTGTCGCATTTTTTTTACAAATATTGAAAAATTTCTCACAACTCATCGAGTTTTATGCGTGTGCTGCCCGATTTAAAGGCAGCGCTGCACAAAAAATAAGCAGCAATCAATCGCTGTGCAAATCGGCTATTCCGCCGCAGCCGAATGGGTAAACCGGCGCAATACTCCGGACAATAAAAAAGCCTCCTTGAGTTAATGGAGGCTTTTAAATACGGCCCCCTGCCGGGGACCGCCGATTCATTCTCAACGCTAGCGTTTCCAGCTGACGCCACCCTCTGCAGTCATCCCCACGCCGATACTCTTGAATATATAGGCCGCCTCGTCCTGCTTGGCGCCGCCGACATAACCGCGCACCGTGGTGGGCGACAAGAGGCTATTACTCAGTTCACCCTTCTGGGTTATATCGCCGAAAGCGGTGATATTGGTCTTCAGCTTATCGCCGCTCAATGCGAGGCTGGTGGTGAACGCGCTTTGCGCGAAATCGAGGTGCAGCGAACCACTGTCGACCTTGGCTTTTTCGGTCAGCGCGCCGGCGGTCAGGAAGGCTTCGCCGCCCTGCAGCACGAACGATGCCGTGCCTTCGCGCGGCATCACGTATTCCTGGTTCGCCAGGCGCTTGATGACGTAGGAGCCGATGGCCGAGCTGCCGGCGTACTTCTTGTCATTCAACTCCGCCTTGACGGCCGGGTCCGGGGCCAGGCCGGCCAGCGCCTGATAGCGGCCCCAGGCAATGGTGGGCACGCGCGGCTGATCGACCGGCGTGGTCGGCGCGACGCCGCCGTTATCCACCACCGTGTTGCCCTCGTCCTGTTTCACTGGCGGCGGCAGCACGTTTTCCGTGGAAGGCGGGCGCAGCAGCGGATTGGTGGCCTTCTTGGCATCCAGGTTCAGCTCCACAACCGCCGGCAGCGGCGCGGCCACTTTGCCGACCGGCTCGTCGCCGCGCGGCGGCGCGTTCTGGTCGGGCGACAGCGCCGGGCTGCGCAGCAGTTGCGGCACGTTTTCACCACGGCGCACCTGCAGCAGCGCGCCGGCCTGGCCGGCAAACAGCTCGCGGCTGGCGTCGCCCTCGCAAGGGCCGCCGCCTTCCGGACCGCAGGCGCCGGCAAAGCCGCTCATCACCACGCCGCCGGAAACCACCGCTACGCGCGAAGTTTCCTGGTCGG
Source organism: Massilia sp. NBRC 108631 (assembly GCF_059704565.1). Lineage (NCBI taxonomy): Bacteria > Pseudomonadati > Pseudomonadota > Betaproteobacteria > Burkholderiales > Oxalobacteraceae > Massilia > Massilia sp. NBRC 108631. Next base: position 95,209 of record NZ_BAAKJE010000261.1, on the reverse strand, counting down.
TATAGACGATGAAGTCGGTGCCGCGCACGCCGATAGCTGCCACCGGGGTATTAAAACGGAAATTCTGGCGTGCCTTTTTCACGGCATCGCCGGAAATGCTGCGCGCTACGCCATTGAGCAATTCGAGTTTGACCCGGGTGTTGCCGGGGTTGTTCGCGTCCACCTTGTAGGCCGCGATGCGGGCCTTGCTGTTGGGGCGCAGGATCAGGAAGCCGCTGTCGATGGTTTTGACATAGACATAACCGTCGGCGCCGGTACTGAGTTCGTCGCCCTCCTGCACTGCGGCGTCGAGCGCGGCAGCACGTCCGGCAAGCTGGGCCGAACCGGTGACAAACACGACCTTGCCCGCCTCGGCGGCAAACGCCGACGGCGCGGCGGCCAGCAGGCCACAGCTCAGTCCCAACATGATGAAAGATGCACGCAACATAATTATTCTCCTCGACACTGACATTCTCGCCGTTCCGTACGGAATGTATGTGATGCTGGTCACATGCTAGCAAATAAGCGGCCGTGCAGCCCCATACTGCAACAGATTGTTACGTCCTTTCGGTGTTTATTGCTTGCCAACCAATATTTCAAGGGCCGGCGGCCGGGAGAATTTACATCTAACTTTACGTCTAACAATAGTCGGCGCTGCCGCCAGGCGCTATACTAGATGGTTATTAAATTCCCATGTGCGCCCATGCCATTCGACCGGGCGGCGGCATCCATTCTATTTTGCGCATTCCCATTTCCTCCGCACCGCTGCAGCGCACCGTGATTGCCGTCGCGGCACTGCTGCTGACTGTCTGGTCGCAATGGGGGCCGGCCACCGGCAGCATCCGCTTTGCCGACGAGTGGCTGCGCGACCGTTATATCGCCCTGCGCCCCGCCGAGGCCAAGGATCACCGCATCCTGGTGGTCGATATCGGCGAGAGCAGCCTGGTGCGCCATCCCTGGCCATGGAAACGCGACCTGTTGGCAACAGTGGTGGAAAAACTGCTGGCGCAAGGCGCGCGCGGCGTGGCGCTCGATATCCTGCAGGAAAAGCCAGCCGACGCGGGCGGCGACGCGCGCCTTGCCGTGCTGGCGGCACATGCGCCGCTGGTGGTGCCGCAGCTGTTCGACTTCACGCTGCAGCCGGCGCCGCTGCGGGTGGGGCGGCTGGCCGGCGGCGTTGCCGGGCCGCAGGGCGGCGCGGTGCCGGCACATGGCTACATTGCAAACCACGAGGGACTGGCAGGTGCGACCCATGTTGGCAATATCGGCATCCGCCCGGACGCGGACGGCACCTTGCGCCGCGTGCCCATGTATACCTGGTTCGAAGGCCGGCGCTACCCCACGCTGGCGCGCGCCCTGCTCGACTGCTGCAGCGGCCGCCCGGCGCCGGACGGCCTGCCCGAAGGCATGTTGCGGGTGCCCTTCCACAGCGACTGGAGCGCCTTCACCGGCGCCGAAGCGGCCGATGTACTGGAAGATAAACTGAGCGACGCCGACGTGGCCGGCAAGCTGGTGCTGGTGGGTTCGTCCGCGCTGAGCATCGGCGACCGTATTTCCACCCCGCTGGGTTCATCCACCGCCGGCCTGATGGTGCACGCCGCCGTGCTGGACGGCCTGCTGGACATGCAGGCCGGCACCGCGCCGGCGCCATGGCCGGGACGCGCCCTGGCGCTGCTGTTCTGCCTGGGCGTAACCCTGCTGGTCAGCTACACCCTGCCGCGCCTGTCGGCCGCCGGCAATATGCTGCTGCTGGCAGGCAGCTCGCTGGCCTGGCTGGCGCTGGCGTTTCCCGTCAGCCTGCATGACCCGGCCTTCTCCACCGCCGGCCCGCTGCTGTCGATCGCGCTGCTGATGGTGGTGGCCGTGCCGTTCCAGTGGCAGCTGGCGCAGCGCAAGTCGCGCCAATTGCTGAGCACGCTGCGCCAGTACGTCGCCGGCGAGGTGGTGGATGAGCTGCTGCGCAGCGAGAACCTGGACCCGCTGACGCCGAAACAGGTGGAAGTGACCACGCTGATCGCCGACATGGAAGGCTATACCACGCAGGTCGAATCGCTGCCGGTGGAGCAGGCGGCCTGGCTGACGACCACCTTCCTCGATTGCCTGACCCGGCCGGTGCTGGAGCAGCGCGGCACGCTGGACAAATACACGGGCGACGGCCTGGTGGCCTTCTGGGGCGCGCCGCTGCCCAACCCGGAACACGCCGACCTGGCCCTGGACGCGGCGCTGCGCATCGTGGGCGAGGTGCGGCAGATGAGCGCGCGCCTGGAGCGCAATGGCCAGAAACCGCTGCGGGTGCGCATCGGCATAGAAAGCGGCACCGCCATGGCGGGCGACTACGGCACCGCCTTCCGCAGCATTTACACTGCCGTGGGCGACAGCGTGAACACCGCTTCGCGGCTGGAACAGGCCGCGCGCGACTTCCCCCACGATATCATTGTGGGCGAAGGAACGGTCGCCCGCGCCAGGCGCCACAGCTTTACCTTACTTGGAGAGCAATTGTTACGCGGTAAAGAAAAACCCGTCAAATTGTACACAGTGCAGGTGCCCGCATGACCGTGCGCGATTGCACCTTGCGCACCCTGCCGGGCGCGCTGGCCGGCGCACTGGCGATGCTGACCCTGGCGCTGGCGGGGCCGGCCTGCGCCGCCGAGCCGCTGGGCAGCCCGGTGCCGGCGGCCGCCTCCGCTGCGGCCGCTGCGCAGGCGCCCGAGGCCACGGCGCCGAACGACGACCTGTACCTGCGCGCGCTGCGCGCGATCGCCGAGAACCGCACCGAAGAAGCGGCCGAATTGCTGACGCGCTTCCTGCAAAGCGAACCGGAGCACGCCGGGGCCTGGCTGGACCTGGCAATCAGCCAGTGCGAACTGGGCCGGGCCGCCGACGCCGAGCGCCTGTTCGACGAGATCACCACCCGTTTCGCGCCGCCGCCCGGCATCATGGACATGATTTCGCAGCACCGCGCGCAGGGCTGCGCCGCGCCCGGCTTCCGCACCCAATACGCGCTGTCGGCGTCCCTGGGCTATGACAACAACGTCAACCAGGGCGCCAGCAGCCGCTTCTTCGGCACCGGCAGCGACGGCAGGCCGGCCGAACTGGACAAGGACTTCCTGCCCAAGGCGGACCGCTACACCCAGCTGAACGGGGAAATCAGCCGCCCGATCGGCCACCGCTCCACGGTCGGCTTCGGCCAGGTGCGCCTGCGCCGGCACGCCAGCGTGCGCGACCAGGACACCAGCTCGGTGCTGGTGGGCGTGGACCAGTCTTGGCAGTTATCAAACTGGCAAGGCCGCGCCACGGCGGCGGTCGGCTGGCTCGAGCTGGGCGGACGCTACTACCAGCGCCAGAGCCAGTTGCAGCTGCGCACCTATCCGCCGGTGCCGCTGCCGTCCTGGCTGGACTGGTCGACCAACGTGGGCCTGGTGCGCACCACCTACCCTACCCGGGTCGCCAACGACGGCACCACCGCCGAGCTGGGCACCATGCTCAGTACGCGCGGCATGCGCTGGCAGGGGGTGATCACGGCCGGCATCAACCACGACCATGGCGAAGAAGGCCGGCTCGGCGGTGACCGCAAAGGCTGGTATACTAGCGGCTTGCTGTACGGGCCACTGGGGAGCCGCCTGAAAGGGCAGTTCAGCCTGAGCCGCCAGCATTGGCGCGGCGACGAGGCGTATGCGCCCAATGTCATCGACGACATCCGGCACCAGGATACGACGCAGCTGAGCGCGACGGTCACGCTGCCGCTGCAAGGCCGCCACAGCCTGCAGCTGGAATGGCGCGGCATACGCAACCGCGAGAACATTTCGCTGTTCCAGTACAACAGCCGCTCGATCCAGCTGAACTGGCGCTGGGACCACTTCTGACCGTGCCGGCGGGCCGCCGCGCGGCGGCCACTCACATTACACTGGATACTGAATAAGCCATGGCTTGGGAATTGATTTTTTTTGCGGTGGCTCTGGCCGGCGTCTCCATCGGCTGCCTGCTGCCGGCAGGCTGGCTGCCGGTGCTGCCCAACGATAAACTGCTGCATTTCGGCGCCTTTCTGCTGCTCACGCTGCTGGCGGCGCGGATTGCCGTCAACTGGACCGAGATGGCGTATTGGATGGCCGGACTGCTGGTGGGCGGCTGGCTGATTGAAGTCTTGCAAAATCTGGTGCCCGGCCGCAAATTCAGCTGGCTGGACCTCGCCGCCAACGCCGCCGGCATTGCCGCGGCGGCGGCGTGCGCGCCGTTTCTGCTGGGCCAATAACTGAATGGAATGTGCGGGATGACAAGCAAACCTGGCGCCGCCCCCGGCGCAACCACCCTTGCGATCGCCAATGCGCCTGCCGCCGAAGGCAGCGTGCCCACGCCGCGCGTGGTGGGCAAGCTCAATATCCAGGTCCACCTGCGCAACATTCCGCTGCTGGCCAACCTGACCGACGAGGAAATGGACCGGGTCAAGGCCGACATGCGGGTGCGCCAGTACGCCAAGCGCGACGTGGTGCTGCAAAAAGGCGCCAGCGGCGACAGCCTGCTGTTCCTGCTGACCGGCCAGCTGCAGGTGATCGACATCACCGAGGACGGCCGCGCGATCGGCCTGCGCATGCTGGCGCCGGGCGACTTCTTCGGTGAAATCGCCGTCATCAACGGCTCCATGCGCTCGGCCTCGGTGGTGGCGCTGTCGCCGGTACTGGTCGCATTGCTTCCACGCAATACAGCGCTGCACCTGTTCTCGCACTCGCCCACCGTGGCCAACCACATGCTGCGCTTCCTGGCGGCCAAGGTGCAGCGCGACTCGGAATTCCGCGCCCTGCTCAGCATCCACAACACCGCCAAGCGCATTTACACCTTCCTCGACCTGCTCAAGCAGAAGAGCCCGGAGGATGAACTGGAAGTGGTGGAAAACCTGCCCACCCACCAGGACATCGCCAACATGATCAACACCAGCCGCGAAACGGTGACGCGCACGCTGCTCACGCTGACGCAGCAGGGCATTATCAAGAAGGGGACGCACCGCCTGATCATTGTCGATCCCGAGGCGCTGCGCAAGCTGGTGCAGGGCTAGGCTGGCAGTCAGGCCGGCAAGGTCAGGCTGGCAGCAGCTGGTGCCGGTCCAGGTAAGCGATGACCTCGGCCGCGCAGGCTTCGGCGCTGGCGGCCAGGGTGTCGAGCCGCAGTTCGGGGGATTCCGGCTGCTCGTAGGGCGAGTCCAGGCCGGTAAACAGGCGGATCTGCCCGGCGCGCGCCTTCTTGTACAGCCCCTTGGGGTCGCGCCGCTCGCATTCCTGCAGCGGGGTGTCGATGAACACTTCAATGAACTCGCCCGGCGCCATCAGCTTGCGCACCAGCGCGCGCTCGGCGCGGAACGGCGAAATAAAGGCGCTCAGCACGATCAGGCCGGCATCGGTCATCAGGCGGCCCACCTCGCCCACCCGGCGGATATTCTCGGCACGGTCGGCCGCGCTGAAGCCCAGGTCGCTGCACAGGCCGTGGCGCACATTGTCGCCGTCCAGCAGATAGGTATGGCAGCCGCGTTCGGCCAGGCCGCGCTCGACCAGGCCGGCGATGGTGGTCTTGCCCGAGCCGCTCAGGCCGGTGAACCACAGCATGCAGGGACGCTGCCCCATGCGCTCGGCGCGCCCGGCGCGGTCGATCGCGTAGTTCTGCCAGACGACGTTGGTGCTCATGGCTATCGTGGCCTCAGGCGGGCGGTTGGTCGGTCACCAGGCAGACGTCGCCGTTCCAGCTCAGGAATCCGGAAGCGGAAATGTGCCATTTGAAGACGCCCGGGCCGATCTGGTCTTCGGTGGTCACCACCGGACTGGTAAAGCGCACCTCGGAAGCAAATTGCTGCCCCAGCTGCAGTACGCCGTCCTGCACGCCCTGCACGGTGAGCACCCGCCACGGCAGCGGATTGTCGTTGTCGTTGCGGGTGTTGAAGCGGACCAGTACCTGTGCTTTAACCATCGGTTTCCTAGGGCCGTGCGGGCCGTGAAGTGGGGCGTGAAGTGGGCACGTATGATACCAGCGGCCGCAGCCGCCGGGCAAGCGTAATCCGGGCAACAGTGGCCGTGTTATACTCTCGCGCTTTGCCTGCGTGCGCCCGGCCGCTGTGGGCGCCGTGGCCAGGATTAATCATACATGGGCAGCATACACGTCAGTCAGTTAGGCAAAGCCTACAAACAGTACCCGACCCGCTGGTCGCGCCTGATCGAGTGGATCACGCCTTTCCGCAAGCCGCGCCACCATCTGAAGTGGGTCCTCCGCGACATCAATTTCAACATCGCCCAGGGCGAGGCGGTCGGCCTGATCGGTGTCAACGGCGCCGGCAAGAGCACCCTGCTCAAGCTCATCACCGGCACCGCCCAGCCCACCACGGGCGCGGTGCAGACCGGCGGCCGCGTGGCCGCCCTGCTGGAACTGGGCATGGGCTTCCATCCCGACTTCACGGGACGCCAGAACGCCCTCATGGCCGGCCAGCTGATCGGCCTGTCGGTGGAGGAAGTGACCGCGCTGATGCCGGAGATCGAAGCGTTCGCCGACATCGGCGACTATATCGACCAGCCGGTGCGCGTCTATTCCAGCGGCATGCAGGTCAGGCTGGCGTTTGCCGTGGCCACCGCGGTGCGCCCCGGCATCCTCATCATCGACGAGGCGCTGGCGGTGGGGGACGTGTTCTTCCAGCAGAAGTGCTTCGAACGCATCCGCTCCTATTGCCAGGCCGGCACCACCTTGCTGTTCGTGTCGCACGCCATGGGCGCCGTGTACTCGCTGTGCAACCGCGCCATCCTGATCCGCGACGGCCGCATCGCGCTCGACAGCACGCCGCGCGAAGTGATCGACCTGTACAACGCGCACGTGCTGCAGCAGCGCGAAGGGACGGCTGCGCGGCCCACCGCCGCGCCCGCCACTGCGCCCGCCCCCGCCCCCACTTCCGCTCCCTCGCCTGAACCGGCCGCCGCACAGGCCGCAGCGCCGGCCGACGCGGCACCCGCCGCCGCACCGTCCGCCGCCGTGCAGACCGTGGGCTCGTTCGCCAGCGGCGAGGCGATCATCGAAGCGGTCGGACTGTACGTGGACGAACAGCAGGCCGGCACCGTGATCAGCGACCGCGCCGCCACCGTGCGGGTCGACGTGCTGTTCTGCCAGGCCTACGACGATCCCCACATCGGCTTCCAGATCCGCAACGCGCGCGGCGAAGCCGTGTTCATGACCAACACCTACTGCATGCGGCAGCGCATCGGCCCGGTGGTGGCCGGCGAGCGCGTGCGCGCCGAATTCGCCTTCAAGGCCAGCCTGGCGCCGGGCGAGTACACCATCACGTCCGGCGTGGCCGAGGGCGGCGCCGGCGACGGCGACTTCCGCCAGACGCTGGCGCGCGTGCAGGATGCCAGCGCCTTCACCGTGCTGCGCAACCTGGACGCCATCGTCTGGAGCGGCATGTGCAACCTGGATCCGATCTGCGAACTGCAACGCAGCGCGCCCGCCACCGCCGAGGGCGCAGCCCCGGGAGACCTTCGCTGATGGATGTATTAGTCACCACCTCGCAATCGCTGCTGCTGATCGACACCGACACCGGCCATGCGCACCGCATCGACAGCGGGCGCGGCCTTTACTACGGCCTGGCCTGCCACGGCGACCGCATCTACGTGGCGGCGCGCCGGCGCCTGGTCTCGTCCGAGGTGCCGTCCGCCGACGAGCGCGGCGAGATCCTGATGTTCGACCGCGGCCTGCGCTACTGCGGTTCGCTGCAGGCGCCCTTCCCGCTGCGCGACCTGCACGAAATCGCCTGGCACGGCGGCAAGCTGTGGGCCACTGCCTCGCACGACGACATGATCGCCATCTACGACGGCGCCAACTGGGAACAGTGGTACCCGCTGGCCACCGAGGGCCAGGGCGACGTGCACCACTTCAACTCCTTCATGTTCGAGGACGGCCTGGTGTGGATTCTGGCGCACAACCGCGGCGCCAGCGACCTGCTGGCGTTCTCGCTGGACACGCGCGAGCTGGTGCAGCGCCATGTGCTGGGCAACTGCAGCCACAACATCTGGCGTGAACAGGGCCAGCTGTACACCTGCTCCTCGGCCGAGAGCCGCGTCATGGGCCAGGACGGCTTCACGCTGGAGACCGGCGGTTTCCCGCGCGGCGTGGCGTTCGACGCCGACAGCCGCTGCATCGGCATCTCCACCCTCAGCGAACGCAAGGCGCGCGACTTCAACGCCGGCGCCCTGCTGCTGACGGACCGCCAGTGGCAGCGCCGCCACGAGCTGGCGCTCGACGACGAAGGCCTGGTGCTGGACGTGATGCGCCTGCCGCCCGGCTTCGCGCTGGCGCAGCCGGGCCCGCTGCAGCGCGGCTGGCAGGCGCTGGCGCGCGCGTTCGGTGCGCCGTCCGCGCCGGCGCCCGAAGCGCTGCGCTTCCCGCGCCGCTGACAGGCGGTTTCGCTGCCGGCCCTGGCTGTACGCCTTACAACTGGAAACACAATTGGATTGCCACACTGGCAACTATTGCGGGGAGCACATGTTATACTGCCAGCATTATCTGTGCGGCAAATATGTGCGCCAGCCGCGCCACCTTCCTGATGCCATGAACCCATACAGCCCCGCCACCATTTTCGTCTCCGGACCGCACGCATGATTTCTTTCGCCATGTTTAATGCAGTGTGGCGCTATCGCGGCTTCGTGGCCGGCAGCATCAAGCGCGAATTCCAAAGCAAGTACCGCAACTCCCTGCTCGGCGCCGCCTGGACCGTGCTCAACCCGCTGGCCATGATCGTGGTCTACACGGTGATCTTCTCGCAAGTGATGGGCAGCCGCCTGCCCGGCGTGGCCACGCCGTTCGCCTACAGCATCTACCTGTGCGCCGGCGTGCTGACCTGGGGCCTGTTCGCCGAGATCACCAGCCGCAGCCAGTCGGTGTTCCTGGAGCACGCCAACCTGATCAAGAAGCTGCAGTTCCCGCGCCTGTGCCTGCCGCTCATCGTGGTGCTCAACGCGCTGATCAACTTCGGCATCATCTTCGGCCTGTTCGTGCTGTTCCTGGCCGTGTCGGGCAACTTCCCCGGCTGGATCTTCCTGGCCATCGTGCCGGTGCTGCTGCTGCAGGTGCTGTTTGCCATCGGCCTGGGCATGATACTGGGCGTACTCAATGTGTTCTTCCGCGACGTGGGCCAGCTGTTTACCATCGTGCTGCAATTCTGGTTCTGGTTCACCCCCATCGTCTATCCGCTGTCGGCGCTGCCCGAGCCGGTGCGCGACCTGGTGGGCTGGAACCCGATGGCCGGCGTGATCTCGGCCTACCAGACCGTGCTGGTCAACGGCCAGGCGCCGCACTGGAACAGCCTGCTGCCGATCACGGTGCTGGCCGTGCTCAGCTGCGCGCTGGGACTGCAGCTGTTCCGCAAACGCGCCGCCGAGATGGTGGACGAACTGTAATGAGCAGTCTGCACGTCCATCAGCTGGGCAAAGCCTACAAGCAGTACCACAGCCGCTGGGGCCGCCTGGCCGAATGGCTGCTGCCGTTCCGCGGCGCGCGCCACCGCGAGAAGTGGGTCATCCAGGGCGTCAGCTTCGCGCTGGCGCCGGGCGAAGCGGTAGGCATCGTCGGCGTCAACGGCGCCGGCAAGAGCACGCTGCTCAAGCTGATCACCGGCACCGTCACGCCCACCACCGGCAGCGTGACCATCTCCGGCCGGGTGGCGGCGCTGCTGGAACTGGGCATGGGCTTCCATCCCGACTTCACCGGCCGCCAGAACACCTTCATGGCCGGCCAGCTGCTGGGCATGACGGTGCCCGAAATCACCGCGCTGATGCCAGAGATCGAGGCCTTCGCCGGCATCGGCGACTATATGGACCAGCCGGTGCGGGTGTACTCGTCCGGCATGCAGATGCGGCTGGCCTTCAGCGTGGCCACCGCGCGCCGGCCCGACGTGCTGATCGTCGACGAGGCGCTGTCGGTCGGCGACGCCTATTTCCAGCACAAGAGCTTCGAGCGCATCCGCGAATTCCGCCGGCTCGGCACCACGCTCCTGATCGTCAGCCACGACCGCGCCGCCATGCAGTCCATCTGCGACCGCGCCATCCTGCTCGACGGCGGCCGCCTGGCGCGCCAGGGCACGCCCGAGGAAGTGATGGACTACTACAACGCGCTGCTGGCCGAACGCGACGGCAGCCGGGTGCAGCAGTTGGCCGCTCCCGAAGGCCGCGTGCAAACCACCTCCGGCACGGGCGAGGCCCACGTGCTCGACGTGACCTTGCGCAACGAGCAGGACCAGGTGCAGGAGCTGTTCAATGTCGGCGTGCCGGCGCAATTGTGCGTGCGCGTGGCGGTGCACGCCCCGGTGCCGCGCCTGGTGCTCGGCTACATGATCAAGGACCGCCTCGGCCACGAAGTGTTCGGCACCAACACCCACCACCTGGGCATGCCGGTGCTGGACCTGGTGCCGGGCCAGACCCTGGAATACCGCTTCCATTTCCCGCTCAACCTGGGCCCGGGCAGCTATTCGGTGACCACGGCGCTGACAGCCAATGAAACCCATCTGGCCCACAACTACGAATGGCGCGACCTGGCCGCGCTGTTTATCGTGACGAATATGAACCGCAGGGAATTTATCGGCTCGAGCTGGCTCGAACCCCGCGTGGAGATCCTGCAATGAGTGGAAACTTCTACCGCGCCTTCGAAGACCGCTACCGCGGCTCGCGCGACACCATCAAGCAGCGCCTGGCGGCGTACGGCGGCTTCCTGCAGCCGCTGGCGGCGCTGGCGCGCGCGCAAGCGGCGCCGGCGCTGGACCTGGGCTGCGGACGCGGCGAATGGCTGGAGCTGCTGGCCGAACAAGGCATCGCCGCGCGCGGCGTGGACCTGGACGCCGGCATGCTGGCGGCCTGCCACGAGCGCGGCCTGGCCGTCGAGCAAGCCGACGCGCTGGCCAGCCTGCGCGCCCGGCCGGACAACAGCCTGGCGCTGGTATCGGCTTTCCACCTGGTCGAGCACCTGCCGTTCGCGCTGGTGCAGGAGATTCTCGTGGAGGCCCAGCGCGCGCTGATGCCGGGCGGGCTGCTGGTGCTGGAAACGCCGAACCCGGAAAACCTGACCGTCGGCGCCAGCAGTTTCTACCTGGACCCCTCGCACGAACGCCCGCTGCCGCCGCAGTTGCTCGATTTCGCGGTGGAGTTCGCCGGCTTCAGCCGCCGCAAGATCGTGCGCCTGCAGGAGGAAGCCCGCGTGCACACGGACGCGCCGGTGGACTTGCTGACGGTGCTGGAAGGCGTCAGCCCGGACTACGCGGTGGTGGCGCAGAAAAGCGCCGCCGACGCGGTGCTGGCGCCGTTCGAGGCGGCCTTCGACCGTCCCTACGGCGCCACGCTGGCCATGCTGGCGCAGCGCCACGACACGCAACTGGCGGCGCACCTGGCGCGCATCGGCGAAGCGCTGCAGGCGCTGCGCGGCAACCAGGATGCCGCCACCGCCTCGCTGCTGGCGCAACTGGACGCCGCTTCCGGCGCCATCCAGCGCACCGCGCTGCAGCAGCAGGCGCTGGCGGGCGAGCTGGCGGCGGCGCAGGCGGCCGCGCAGGCGCGCGACGCCGAGTGGCAGCACGCCCACCATGACCTGGCCGCGCGCCTGGGGCAGCTGGCCGCGCGCAGCGCGCACAATGAAGAACGCATCATCGCCCTGCTCGGCAGCAGCTCGTGGCGCGTGACGGCGCCGCTACGCTGGGCCGGCCACCAGGCCCGCCGGGTACGCGGCGCGCTGCGCGAAGGACGCGTCGGCAGCGGCCTGCGGCGCCGCGCGCACGGCCCGCTGCTGCGCGCCATGCGCGCCGTGATGCGCCGGCCCGCGCTGAAACGCCTGGCCATGAACCTGCTGCGCCACCTGCCGGCGCTGCGCGCGCGGCTGCAGCGCGTGGCCTACGAAGCGCCGCCGCCGGCCGCACCGCCGGCGGCCCAGCTGCCGGCCGGCGAACTGCCGCCGCGCGCTCAGCAAGCTTACCAACAACTCAAACAGGCGCTAGCGGCGAGGAAACACTGATGCGCATCGTCATCGATCTACAGGGAGCCCAATCGGAAAGCCGGTTTCGCGGCGTGGGCCGCTATTCGCTGGCGCTGGCGCTGGGCATGGCGCGCAACGCCGGCGAACACGAGCTGTGGCTGCTGCTCAACGGCGCGCTGCACGAATCGATCGCCCCGCTGCGGCAGGCTTTCGCCGGCCTGGTGCCGCCCGAGCGCATCTGCGTGTTCGACGCGGCCGCGCCGGTGGCGGCCATGGCGCCGCAGCACGCGCTGCGCGCGCGGGCCAGCGAGCTGGTGCGCGAGCACGCGCTGGCACGGCTGAAGCCGGACGCGGTCCTGCTGACCAGCCTGTTCGAAGGCTATGTGGACGACAGCGTCACCTCGGTGGGCGCGCTGGACGGCGCCGCCATCACGGCAGTGGTGCTGTACGACCTGATCCCGCTGCTGAACCCGGCCGCCTACCTGCCGACCCCGGCCCAGCGCGACTACTACTTCCGCAAGGTCGAGTCGCTGCGCCGCGCCGGCCTGCTGCTGGCCATTTCCGACTACTCGCGCCAGGAAGCCGTCGAAGCGCTGCAACTGGCGCCGCAGCGCGTGGTGTCGATTTCCACGGCGGTCGATCCCATGTTCACGCCCGGCACGGTGGGCCCGGAAGCGCTGGCCGCGCTGCGGGCGCGCTTCGGCATCACGCGCGAGGTGCTGATGTACGCGCCCGGCGGCTTCGACGCGCGCAAGAACATCGACGGCCTGATCACCGCCTTCAGCCTGCTCGCGCCGGCACTGCGCGCGCGCCACCAGCTGCTCATCGCCAGCAAGATGGGCGCGCACGACCGCGACCAGCTGCTGCGCCACGCACGCGCCTGCGGCCTGGCCGAGGACGAGCTGCTGCTGACCGGCTACGTCAGCGATGAGGAACTGATCGACCTGTACCGCAGCGCCGCGCTGTTCATCTTCCCTTCCCTGCACGAAGGCTTCGGCCTGCCCGCGCTGGAAGCGATGGCCTGCGGCGCACTGGTGATCGGCGCCGACAACACCAGCATTCCCGAAGTGATCGGCAACGCCGAAGCGCTGTTCGACGCCGGCCAGCCGGCCGCCATCGCCGCGCGCATGGCCGCCGTGCTGGAAGACCCGGCGCTGCGGCAACGGCTGCGCGAGCACGGCAGCCGGCAGGCGGCGCGCTTCTCGTGGGACGCCAGCGCGCAGCGCGCGCTGCGCGCGCTGGAAGCCCGCCACGCATCCATGCTGGCCGAGGCATCGCAGAACACGGCGGCGCAGACAGCCGCGCCCACGCCGCCGGCGCGCCGGCCGACGCTGGCCTTCGTCTCGCCGCTGCCGCCGGAACGCACCGGCATCGCCGACTACGCGGCCCAGCTGCTGCCGGCGCTGAGCGCCTGGTTCGACATCGAGCTGGTGCTGCACCAGGACGCGGTCAACCTGGCGCCGGAACTGGCGGCGCTGCCGCAGCGCAGCGTGGCATGGTTCGACCGCAACGCGCAGCGCTACGAGCACATCCTCTACCAGTTCGGCAACAGCCCCTTCCACAGCCACATGTTCGGCCTGCTGGAACGCCATCCGGGCGTGGTGGTGCTGCACGACTTCTTCCTCAGCAGCGTGCTGGCCTACGAACAGATGACCGGCGCCATGCCGCACGCCTGGTTCGGCGCGCTGGCGCACAGCCACGGCTACACGGCGCTGCAACAGGCGCAGCTGCCGGACGGCGCCGAGGCGGCCAAGTACGACTATCCGTGCAACCTGGCGGTGCTGCAAGGCGCCACCGGCGTGATCGTGCATTCCGAGCACGCGCAGACGCTGGCGCGCGAATGGTATGGCCGCCATGCCGCCGACAACTGGAGCGTGGTGCCGCTGCCGCGCGCCGCGCCGCAGCAGCAGGACCGGGCCGGCGCCCGCCGCGCGCTGGGCCTGGCGCAGGACGCTTTCGTGGTGTGCAGCTTCGGCTTCATCGCACCGACCAAGCTGGCGCGCGAACTGGTGCAAGCCTGGATCGCCTCCACCCTGCACGCCGACCCGCGCTGCGTGCTGGTGCTGGTGGGCGCCAACCATGGCGGCGACTACGGCGTGGAACTGGCGGCGCTGATCGCCAAGGCCGGGCCGCGCATCCGCATCGCCGGCTGGACCGACGACGCGGTGTACCACCAGTACCTGCAGGCCGCCGACGCCGCCGTCCAGCTGCGCTCGGTGTCGCGCGGCGAGACCTCGGCCGCCGTGCTGGATTGCATGAACTACGGCCTGCCCACCATCGTCAACGCCAACGGCTCCATGGCCGCGCTGCCGGACCAGGCGGTGCTCAAGCTGGCCGACGCCTTCGCGCCGCAAGACCTGCGCGACGCGCTGCAGACCCTGCACGGCGACGCCGCGCTGCGCGCCGCGCTGGGCCAGGCAGCGGCCAGCCTGCTGCACACCCGCCACAGCCCGCAGTACTGCGCCGCGCAATACGCGCAGGCGCTGGCCGGGGTGGCCGAGGCCGAACGCGGCGGACGCGGGGCGCTGCTGGCCGCACTGGCCGCGCTGCCCGGCCTGGAACAGGACGAGGCGCTGCTCCAGCAGCTGGCCAACGCCATCGCGCGCGCGCCGGACCCGCTGGCGCCGCGCCAGCTGCTGGTGGACGTGAGCACCATTGCCGGGCACGACCTGCGCACCGGCATCGAACGCGTGGTGCGCGGCCAGCTGATCGAGCTACTGCGCCTGCGCGTGCCCGGCTTGCGGGTCGAACCGGTCTACCTGAGCGACGAGGGCGGCGTGTGGCACTGCCGCTACGCGCGCCGCTACACCCACGCGCTGCTGGGCATGGACAGCGCCGGCGTGGCGGACGGCCCGGCAGACGTGCGCCAGGGCGACTGCTACTACGGCGCCGACTTCGCGCCCGGCGCGGTGCTGCAGGCGGCGCGCGCCGGCCTGTTCGCCGACTGGCGCCGGCGCGGCGTGGCCGTCAACTTCGTGCTGTACGACCTGCTGCCGGCACTGCAGCCGCAGTTCTTCCCGGAAGGCGCGGCGCTGCACCACAGCGCCTGGCTGGCGGCCATCGCCGCCGAGGCCGACCGCCTGGTGTGCATCTCGGCCGCCGTGGCCGACGAGATGGCCGACTGGCTGGCGCAGCACGCGCCGGCGCGCAGCGGACCGCCGCTGCTGCTGGCGCCGCTGCACCTGGGCGCCGACCTGGAGCAGGCCACCGGCGCCGCAGCGGCCGCACCGGCGGCCGCGTACCCTCTGCTCGCCCGGCTGGCCGGCCAGCCCACCTTCCTCATGGTGGGCACCATCGAGCCGCGCAAGGGCCACCTGCAGGTGCTGGCCGCGTTCGAGCTGCTGTGGCAGCGCGGCGTACAGGCCAACCTGGTCATCGTCGGCAACGAGGGCTGGCGTCCGCTGCCGGACCATGCGCGCCGCACCATCCCTGAAATCGTGCGCCGCCTGGACAGCCATCCGCAGCGCGACCAGCGCCTGTTCTGGCTCAAGGGCATAGACGACACTTATCTGCAGGCGCTGTACCAGCACTGCGACTGCCTGCTGGCGGCCAGCGAAGGCGAAGGCTTCGGCCTGCCGCTGATCGAGGCGGCCCACGCCGCGCTGCCGCTGATCGCGCGCGACCTGCCGGTATTCCGCGAGGTGGCCGGCACGCACGCGCATTACTTCAGCGGTCTGGAACCGGCCGCGCTGGCCGACGCCGTGCAGCAATGGCTGGCGCTGGACGCGGCCGGCAATGCCCCGCCCTCGGCCGGCATGCCGTGGATGACCTGGAGCGACAACGCGCAGCGCCTGCTGGGCGTGCTAGGCCTGCGCGAAGCACGCACCACGCCTGTTGGCGACAGCGCCGCGCAGCGCAGCTGGCCCGGCCCCACTTCCGCTTCATGAACAAGACGATGATCAGACTTTCCCCCGCCACGGCCCGGCTGGCCCTGCAGCGTGTGCTGCTGCCCCTGCTGCTGCTGGTGAACCTGCTGCTGCTGCTGCACTACGTGGTGCTCGACTACCGCGTGGTGACCAATTCCGACTCGGCCGTGATGAACCTGCTGGCGCAGGAAATCCACGACACCGGGCAGTGGATCCCGCGCGCCTGGAACTACGCCAACGGCGACTTGTGGCTGCTGTTTACCCACACCGTCATCGTGCCGCTGCTGTACGTGCTGCCCAACTCCTACGCGCTGCACGCCGTCTCCAGCCTGGTGACCGCCGTGCTGGTGCTGGGCTGCGTGTGGTGGAGCGGCGCCCTGCTGGGCCAGTCGCGCATGGCGCGCCTGCTGCTGCTGGCGGTGTTCAGCGGCGGCATGTCGGTGGTCATGGCCGAAAACCTGTACGGCCAGGCCGCCTACGGCCTGTTGTTCGCCCAGGTTTGCCTGCTGTGCTGCGCCTCGTGGCGCTTCCTGAACGCGCGCGGCGCGGCGCGCTGGGGCTGGGGCGCCGGCGCCGGCCTGCTGTTGCTGCTGCTGTTCTGGTCCAACCCGCAGCGCGCGCTGGTGTACTACGGCCTGCCGCTGGCGCTGGCCACGCTGGCCATGCGCCTGCAGCCCAGCCGCCCCGAGGCGCACGTGTTCAGCACCGCCGGCGTGTCGCCGCAGCGCCAGAACACCCTGCTGCTGGCGCTGCTGGCGGCGGCGCTGGTGACCGGCACCCTGCTGCACAACCACTACATGAACCTGGTCGGCAACAGCGGCCTGGCGCCGGCCACCTGGCTGCGCTTCGACGAGATGGGGCGCAACCTGGCCGGCACGCTGGAAGGGCTGCTCAGCGTACTGGGCGGCAAGCCGCCGGCCGGCAAGCCGGTGATCAACGCGGCCGGCGTCTGGGCCGCCTTGCGCCTGGCCGCCGCCGCCACCGTGCTGGCGCTGCTGCCGTGGGCGCTGCGCCGCTCGCTGCGCGCACACGCGCCGCGCCACCGCGGCCGCCTGTTCTTCGGTGTCTTCACGCTGGCCTCGGCCGCCGTGCCGCTGTTCATGATGCTGGCCACCTCGCTGCCCGACATGGCCGACCCGCAGGCTTCGGTGCGCTACCTGGTGCCCGCGCTGCTGTGCCTGATCATGCTGCTGGGCGGGATCGCCGTGGACGAGTGCAGCTGGCGCAGCGCGCCGCGCCTGGCCGGCGTGGCCGCCCTGTCCGTGCTGGCGCTGAGCGCGGTACAAGCCTACCGCGTGCAGAACGCGCCCGGCCCGGGCAAGCTGTTCAAGCGCGCGCAGGCGCCGCGCAGCGATTCCCACCTGAGCGACTTCCTGGTCAGCCACGGCCTGCAGTACGGCTACGGCGAATTCTGGGTGGCCGGCAACACCACCCTGCTGGGCAGGCAGCGCGTGCGGCTGCGCCAGATCGCCGTCAGCGACGGCCTGCCGCAACCGGTGCGCCACCTGTCCTCGGACCGCTGGTACCAGGCCAGCTACTGGAGCGGCCCGACCTTCCTGCTGCTGACGCCGGAACAGATGAAGGCCATCGACTGGCCGCGCATGGCGCAGCTGCTGGGCGAGCCGGAGCGCCGCCTGCAGTACAACGAGCGCCAGGTGCTGGTGTATCCGTTCAATATCGCGTCGCGCCTGCCGCTGTGGGACTACGCGCAGCCGGTGCCGCTGCGCTTCCCGGCCAGCGCCGCCACCGGCCACCATATCGGCCAGTTCGACCCGGCCGGTGCGCGCCTGCTGGCGCAGCCGGGCGAAACGGGCTGGCTCACTTACGGCGTGCGCCGCAACAGCAATCCCGGCAACTACGTGGCCACCTTCGAGCTGGACTCGGGCGCCGCCGCCGGCGTGCAGGCGGGCCGGGTCGAAGTGGCGGCCGCCGGCGGCAGCGTGGTGCTGGCCAGCGCCCCCATCAGCCAGGCGGGCGCGCACAACATCAAGCTGCCGTTCAGGCTGTCCGGGCCCGCGCCCGACCTTGAACTGCGCATCCACAGCAACGGCGTGGCGCGCCTGGCCACCAGCGGCACTGCGCTGCTGGCGCTCGACCCGCGCCGCGTGCCGCTTCCCACCAAGTGACGGGCGGGCACAGGACTATGAAGGAACTCAACATGCAAGCAGAAACGCCGCTGATCTCGGTGGTCATCCCGGTGTACCGCGCCGAAACCATGCTCGACGAGCTGTACCGCCGCCTGCGCGCGGCGCTGGAAACCGTCAGCCCGCGCTTTGAAATCGTGCTGGTGGAAGACTGCGGCCCGGACAAGTCGTGGGATGTGATCGAACGCCTGGCCGCCGCCGACCCGCGCGTGGTGGGCCTGCAGTTCAGCCGCAACTTCGGCCAGCACTACGGCATCACGGCCGGCATGGACCATTGCCGGGGCGACTGGGTGGTGGTGATGGACTGCGACCTGCAGGACGCGCCGGAGGAAATCCCGCGCCTGTACGCCAAGGCCCAGGAAGGCTACGACGTGGTGCTGGCCCTGCGCGGCCCGCGCCAGGACCCGTGGCTCAAGCGCGCCACCTCGTGGCTGTTCTATCGCCTGTTCAGCTACCTGGCCGACATCAAGTTCGACGGCGACAGCGGCAACTTCCGCATCATGTCGCGCCAGGTGGTGAAGAATTTCGTGCGCATGCGCGAGCAACTGCGCTTCTTCGGCGGCCACGTGCAGTGGATGGGTTTCCCCACCACCGGCATCCAGGTGCAGCACGCCGAGCGCTTCGACGGCAGCTCCACCTACACCTTCCGCAAGCTGTGGAAGCTGGCCTCGGACACCATCATCGCCTACTCGGACAAGCCGCTGCGCATGGCCGCCACGCTGGGCCTGAGCATGGCCGCCGTGTCGTTCGGCTTCGGCGGCTTCATCCTGGGCCGGGCGCTGTTCCAGGGCACCGCCATTCCCGGCTGGGCCAGCCTGATGGTGTCGCTCTACTTCATCGGCGGCCTGATCATCGGCATCCTGGGCATCATCGGCATCTACGTCGGCAAGTCCTTCGACGAAGCGAAGAAGCGCCCGCTGTACATCGTGCGCCGCGCCACGCCCAACGCCGAGGCGCGCCATGACTGAGCTGCTGGCGCCGGCGCCCTACGACGCGGCCGCCTTCGGCATGCCGGCCTGGGAGCTGGCCGCCTGCACGCCCGAGGCGCTGCGCCTGGCCGACGCCACGCCCGGCCTGCAAACCATCAAGGTCGACCCGCTGGCCGACAAGGCGCTGCTGGAGCAGCACGGCTTCCACTACTGCGACACGCTGCTGGGCACGCGCGCCACGCCGGCCCAGCTGCGCGCCCCGGCGCCGCGCGCCGGCCTGCCGACCCTGCACATCGCCCTGGCGCCGGAGCCGCAGCGCACCCTGGCCATCTGCCACGGCGCCTTCGAGCACGGCCGCTTCCACCGCGACTACGCGCTGCCGCGCGCCGGCGCCGACCTGCGCTACGATAACTGGCTGCGCCAGCTGCTGGCGGCCGGCACCGTGTACGGCCTGTACCGCGACGGCGCGCTGTCCGGCTTCATCGGCTACCATGGCGCCACCCTGGTGCTGCACGCGGTGGCGCCCGAGTGCCGCGGCCAGGGCCTGGCCAAGCACTGGTGGCACCAGGCCGCCGAAGCCCTGTTCCAGGCCGGCCAGCCGGAAGTGCGCAGCTCGATCTCGGCCGCCAACCTGGCCGTGCTGAACCTGTACGCCTCGCTCGGTTTTTCTTTCCAACACCCGCAAGACATTTACCACCGGATCGTGCCATGAGCTCACTGACCAACTACTTCTACATCGCGCTGACCATCGCGCTCACCGTCTACGGCCAGATCGCCATCAAGATGCAGGTCAGCCAGGCCGGCGCCATGCCGGCCGCCGGCGGCGACAAGCTGATGTTCATGATCAAGCTGCTGCTCAACCCGTGGATCATCAGCGCCTTCGCGGCCGCCTTCCTGGCCTCGATTTCCTGGATGGGCGCCATGACCAAGTTCCAGCTGAGCCACGCCTACCCTTTCATGAGCCTGAATTTCGTCATCGTGCTGGGCCTGAGCGCCTGGCTGTTCAATGAACCGATGTCGCCGGTCCGCATGGCCGGCGTGGCGCTGATCTGCATCGGCACCGTGGTTGCCGCCCAAGGATAAGGAGAACACTATGCAAAGCATTCCATTCAACAAGCCCTTCATGACCGGCCGCGAACTGTGGCACATCGCCCAGGCCCACACCAACGGCCACCTGTCCGGCGACGGCCAGTTCACCAAGCTGTGCCACGGCTGGCTGGAACGCAGCACCGGCACCCGCCGCGCGCTGCTGACCCACTCCTGCACCGCCGCGCTGGAAATGTCGGCGCTGCTGGCCGAGGTCGGCCCGGGCGACGAAGTGATCATGCCGTCCTATACCTTCGTCACCACCGCCAACGCCTTCGTGCTGCGCGGCGCGGTGCCGGTGTTCGTCGACATCCGCCCGGACACGCTGAACATCGACGAGACCAAGATCGAGGCCGCCATCACCGCGCGCACCAAGGTCATCCTGCCGGTGCACTACGCCGGCGTGGCCTGCGAGATGGACACCATCATGGACATCGCGCGCCGCCACAAGCTGATCGTGGTGGAGGATGCGGCGCAGGGCATCCTGTCGACCTACAAGGGCCGCCCGCTGGGCAGCATCGGCCACATGGGCGCCTACTCCTTCCACGAGACCAAGAACATCATTGCCGGCGAAGGCGGCGCGCTGCTGGTAAACGACCCGGCGCTGGCCGAGCGGGCCGAGATCATCCGTGAAAAAGGCACCAACCGCAGCCAGTTCTTCCGCGGCCAGGTGGACAAGTACACCTGGGTCGACGTCGGCTCGTCCTACCTGCCGGGCGAGGTCATCGCGGCCTTCCTGTGGGCCCAGATGGAGGAAGCCGAATCGATCAACGGCCGCCGCATGGACCTGTGGAACCGCTACCACGCCGCGCTGGCGCCGCTGGAAGCGGCCGGCCAGCTGCGCCGCCCGGTGGTCCCGGAAGGCTGCGTGCACAACGCCCATATGTACTACATCCTGCTCGACTCGCTGGCCCAGCGCAGCGCCGTGATCGACGCCATGAAGGCGCAGGGCGTCAATCCGGTGTTCCACTACGTGCCGCTGCACAGCGCGCCGGCCGGCCTCAAGTTCAGCCGCGCGCACGGCGTGCTGCAGAACACCGACCGCCTGTCCGAAACCCTGCTGCGCCTGCCGCTGTGGGTCGGCCTGGACGCACAACTGCCACGCGTGGTGGCGGCCCTGGAGGCGGCGCTGCGGCAGCACCCGGCGCAGCGATGACGCAGCGACTGCGCCTGGCCGCCGGCGCGCCGGCCGCCGCCGGTGAAAGCAGTAAAAACAGCCACAGCGGCAGCACCGCCCGGCCGCGCTGGCTGGCGCTGCTGACCAGCCCGTCCGGCCCGTTCGCCATGCTGCTGGCCGCGCTGCTGTCGCTGGCCATCGCGCACTGGCTGTTCTCGACCCCGTTCATGCGCGGCCTTACCCAGTTCTGGCAGCTGCAGGACAACGACATCGGCCAGTACCTGGCCGGCTTCAACGCCTTCGTGCGCGAGCCGTGGCACTGGCCGCTGCTGCGCCTGGAATCGATCAACGCGCCGCAGGGCACGCTGGTCACCTTCCTGGACGCCGTGCCGCTGTACGCGGTGCTGCTCAAGCTGTGGCAGCACGGCCCGGACACGCCGTTCCGCAACCCGTTCGCGGCCTGGGTCGGGCTGTGCTACCTGCTGCAGGGCGTGGGCGCCTGGTGGCTGTGCCGCGAGGCGCGCCTGCGCGCCTGGATGCCGCTGCTGGCCATGACGGTGCTGCTGGCGCTGTTCGCGCCGCTGGCGATCCGTATCCACCACATCAGCCTGATGTCGCACTGGCTGCTGCTGTTCGGCCTGGCTGCCTACCTGCGCGGCAGCCGCCTGGGCCACGTGTCCGTCGGCGCCTGGACCCCGCTGCTGCTGGCGGCGTTCTACATCAACCTGTATCTGTTCTGCATGCTGTGCCTGCTGTTCGCGGCCGACCTGGCGCGCGACGTGGTGCGCGCTCCGCGCCGCACCCTGATGGTTGCCGCCGCGCCGGCCGTGCTGCTGGCGGCCAGCCTGCCGCTCACCATGCTGCCGCTGGGCGGCGGCGCCGGCGGCGGCGAGTGGGGCTTCGGCTACTACTCGATGAACCTGCTGTCGCCGCTGGCCGGCGGCCGCACGCTGAAATTCCCGGCCATGTACGCGCACGACGGCCAGGGCGAGGGCTTCGCCTACCTGGGCCTGTTCGTGATCGGCGCGGCCATCTATGCGCTGCGCCTGCGCGCGCGCATCGACCCCGGCTTCTGGCAGCGCCACCGCGCGCTGGCCTGGGTGCTGCTGTTCATGACGCTGTACGCGCTGTCGAACATCGTCTACCTCGGCAAGAGCGAACTGTTCCACCTGGACCTGCCGGCCTGGACCGCCAAGCTGACCTCGGTCATGCGCAGCTCGGGCCGCTTCTTCTGGCCGGTCGGCTACGCGCTCACCGCCTTTACCGTCATCACGCTGTGGCGCTACCAGGCGCCGCGCCGCGCCGCCGCGCTGCTGGCCGCGCTGCTGGTGCTGCACATCTGGGACCTGGGTCCGCACCAGCGCCTGGTGCGCGACACGGTGGCGCTGGGCGTGACCGAGCGCATCACGCAGCCGGTGTGGCGCGGCTTCTTCGGCCCGTCCACCCGCGCGCTGCAGGTCTATCCGCCGTTCGGCTGCAGCAAGGCCTCGCCCACGCTGACCCACCTGCCGACCATGCTGTACGCGGTCAAGCAGCACATGACGGTGTCCACCGGCTATGTGGCGCGGGTCAAGCGGCCCTGCGATAATTACGCCGCAGAAATCGCCACCCATGGCACGCAAGCGACCGGCTTCGTCTTCTTCAAGGACGATTTCGCGCAGCGCGCCGAGGCGGAGCAATTGATGGGCGGCCCGGCCGCCGCCACCTGTATCGAGGCCGATTTCGCCTGGCTGTGCAAACGCCCGGCGCCGGCCACTCTGGAGAAATAGCAATGAAAAAAGTCGTCTCGCTGGTCGCCCCGTTCTACAACGAATCGGGCAATGTGTCCGAGTTCTTTCGCCGCGTCAACGACGTGGCGGCGGCGCTGCCGCAGTATGATTTCGAGGTGATCGCTGTCAACGACGGCAGCCGCGACAACACCTGGAACGAGCTGCTGGAGGCGCACCGGCGCTATCCGCGCGTGCACGTGGTCGACCTGTCGCGCAACTTCGGCAAGGAAGCCGCGCTGACCGCCGGGCTGGACCGCGCCATGGGCGACGCCGTGGTGCCGATCGACTCCGACCTGCAGCACCCGCCCGAGCTGATCGCCGACATGCTGGCGCAGTGGGAAAAAGGCGCCGAGGTGGTGCTGGCCCAGCGCACCGACCGGGTCACCGACGGCGCCCTGCAAAAGCTGACCGCGGTGCAGTTCTACCGCTTCCACAACAAGATTTCCAACATCCAGGTGCCGGCCAACGTGGGCGACTTCCGCCTGATGGACAAGGCGGTGGTGGAGGCGCTGCGCAAGCTGCCGGAAAACCACCGCTTCATGAAGGGCCTGTTCGCCTGGGTCGGCTTCCGCACCGTGACCATCCCGTACGACCACGGCCCGCGCGGCGCCGGCGTGTCGAGCTTTAACTTCTGGAAATTGTGGAACCTGGCGCTGGAAGGCATCACCAGCTTCAGCACGGCGCCGCTGAAGATCTGGACCTACGTCGGCCTGGGCGCGTCCGTGTTCGCGCTACTGTACGCGCTGCTGATCACCGTCAAGACCATGCTGTTCGGCATCGACGTGCCGGGCTACGCCTCGCTGATGGTGAGCGTGATGTTCATCGGCGGCGTGCAGCTGATCGGCATCGGCGTGCTGGGCGAATATATCGGCCGCATCTACCACGAGGTCAAGCGGCGGCCGGTGTACCTGGTGCGCGAATCGCACGGCGGCGCCAAGGATTAACGGCGGAACACCAGCCACTTGGCGCTGATGAAATTCAAGCCCATGCCGGCCAGCGAGCCGGCGGCCACCGCCAGCGCCGGCGTCAGCGGCCAGGGCGGCGCCAGCGCCACCACGGCCGCCGAGGCCAGGTAGTTGACGGCGCCGCCGGCCAGCATGGCCGACAGGTAGCGCCACCATTCCCCCCACAGGCTGCCGCCGCCCGGCTGGAAGGTGTAGCGGCGGTTGATGCGCCAGGTGGCGTACACCGCCGCCAGGAAGGACAGCACGCGGCCGGCGTAGAAATTGCAGCCGAGCGCCAGCGCCGCGTACAGCACCGCCACATCGACCACCAGCCCGGCCACGCCGGCCACCGCGAAGCGCAGCAGCTGGACCCGGGTTGCGATAGTGGCTGTCATTGGTTCTCCTCTTGTTGCGCCAGCCGTTCGACCCGGCATAGCCGGTAGGCGTGGCGGTTGCGGCCCAGCGCGGCCGGATACACGGTGCAGCTGGACGGTTCATAGCGCAGGCGGTAGCGCGCCAGCAGTTGCCGGGCGTCGGCCAGCACGGCCGTGTCGCGCTCGGCGGCCGCGGCGGCGGCGCGCGCGGTGCGCTGCGGCGCGGCGGCCGTCATCATCACGTAGAAGGGGCCGCTGCGCGCGGCCATCATGGCCTCCATGCGCGCCACGTAGGCGGGCGACTCGGGAAAGCCGCCGCCCAGCGCCACGAAGGCCAGCTCGGGCGGGAAGAATGGCACCAGCCAGCCCATGGGCGGATTGCCGTGCACGGTCAGCACCAGGTTCTGGCGCGGCGCGGCAAACGCGGGCACGGTGGCGTCGATCCCGGCCAGGGTCCAGCGCGCATGGCCCCAACCGCCATGTACCTGGCCCGCCACGGCGGCCAGCAGCAGCGCGCCGGCCGCCAGCCGCGCGGCGCGCGCGCGCGGCGCCGCGGCCCAGTGCGCGCTCAAGTGCTGCACGATCAGCCACAGCGCCAGCGGCGCCAGCACTTCCAGCGGCGTCAGGTAGCGGTAGATGCCGAACAGGTTCAGCCAGACCAGGTAGGCCAGCGCCATGAACAGCAGCGTGTAGCGCACGCGCGGCGCCAGCGGCGGCGCGGGCGCCAGCGGAACCAGGGCGGTAGCGCGGCGCAGCAGCGCCAGCGCCAGCCAGCCGAAGGCCAGGTAGAGCATGGGCCAGACCAGCGGCACGATGAAGATCTCGATGGTGCGCTTGGGCTGCAAGGTGAAGATGAAAGGCCACAGCAGCTTTTCCGCCAGCCCCTTGGGGATCCAGCCGGTGTCGCCGATGCCGATCGGCGCGGCCAGCGGCGCCCGGAACAGGTCGTTGAACTGCGGGAACAAGGGATTGCCGAACACGCTCCACATGCGCCAGTACCAGTGGCCGGCGGCGATGCCGATGCCGGCCAGCACGCCGGCGCCGAACACGAAGGCGGTGCGCACCCGCAGCCGGAACGGCATGGCCAGCCCCAGCATGGCCAGGCACAGCGCCAGCGCGTACACCGCGTTGGTGAGCTTGAGGCCGGTGCCCAGGCCGGCCAGCAGGCCGGCCAGCACGGCCGTGGCGGCGCCGCGCCGCCCCCCCGCCAGCAAGCCGGGCCAGCCGCGCAGCAGCAACAGCAGCGCGCCCAGCACGGTCAGGGTGGTCATGTTGTCGCCCATGGTGTTGCCGACCCCGGCCATGAAAGCCGGCTGCAGGCAGCCTGCCAGCGCCAGCAGCAACGCGGCGGCACGCGCGCGCGGCTGGCCTGCCGGCAGCAGCACGCGCGCGATGGCCAGCAGCAGCAGCGCGTTGACGCCGTGCAGCGCGCCCATGGCGAAGCCGGCCGCCGGCGCCGGCAGCAGCTGGTTCAGGCCGTAGTACAGCAGATCCAGCGTGGGATTGAAATAGCCTTGCCACTGGCCGGGCGCCAGGTCGTAGCCGATCTTGCCGTTGAGCAGGGCGAACGGCGCGTACCAGTGGTAATTGCCCAGGTCCCAGTTGGCGTCCTGGCCGTAGGCCAGGGCCACCAGGCCGTACAGCAGCGGCAGCAGCCGCGCGGCGGACTGCGCTTTCGCACCGTCCAGGTAGAGCGTCCAGCGGTCGGCGGCGGCGGCCAGCCTCATGCGGCGTTGCGCACGCCGCCGGTCTCGCAGGTATCGCTTGCCGCGCCGCTCCTGGCGGCGTCCAGGCGCGCGGCGGGCGCCGCAACCTGCAGGTAGGCGAAGCGCTTCTGCTCGATGCGGCCGCGGGTGACGGTGTCGAGCACCATGCCGCAGGTCAGCAGCATGGCGCCCAGCAAGGCCAGCCCCACGCACAGCACGGCGGTGGGCAGGCGCGGCACCAGGCCGGTGTGCATATAGGTGTCAAACAGCGGCACGGCCAGCCCCAGCGAGAGCAGCAGGCTGGCCACGGCGCCGGCGGCGAAGAACAGCAGCGGCCGTTCGTTCTTGAACAGCTTGATGATCATCCACAGGATGCGCGCGCCGTCGCGGTAGGTATTGAGCTTGCTCACCGAGCCTTCGGGCCGCGACTTGTACACCGTTTCCACCTCGGCCACCGGCATGCGCAGTTCCAGCGCGTGCACGGTCAGTTCGGTTTCCGTTTCAAAGCCGGCCGCGTGCGCGGCGAAGGACTTGACATAGCGGCGCGAGAACACGCGGTAGCCCGACAGCATGTCGGTGAAGGTGCTGCCGAACACGGCGGCCACGCAGCCCGTCAGCAGGCGGTTGCCGAAGCGGTGGCCGAAGCGGTAGGCCTGCTGCTCCTCGGTGACGCGGGTGCCGACCAGCATGTCCAGCCCCTCGTCGACCAGGCGGGCGGCCAGCTGCGGCGCCACGCTGGCGTCGTAGGTGTCGTCGCCGTCGACCATGATGTAGACGTCGGCGTCGATGTCGGCGAACATGCGGCGGATCACATTGCCCTTGCCCTGCTGGGTCACCGTGCGCACCACGGCGCCGGCGGCGCGCGCCACGGCCACGGTATCGTCGGTGGAGTTGTTGTCGAACACGTAGACCGGCGCGCCCGGCAGGCAGGCGTTGAAGTCGCGCACGATGGCGGCCACGGTCAGCGCCTCGTTATAGCATGGCAGCAGGACCGCAATGCGCTGGTGATTCAGGACGCTCACGGCTTGCGCAGGCCTCCCAGCAGTGCCGCCACTTTCTGTTTCGGCTTGCTCGATTGCGGCAGCGGCGCGGGGGCCGGGGCCGTGCTCTTGGCCGGCTCGTAAGGCTTGAGGAACCACGGGTCGATCTTCTCGCGGCGCGGCGCACCGCCGTAGCCCGACGGGGAGCGGCTGCGCTCGGGGCGTGCGCCCGCGCCGCCGCCGTAGCTGCCGGACGGCGCGCCGGCCGCGGCGTTGCCCGCCCCGGAACGGCCTTCGCCTTCCGGACGGCGGCTGCCGTGGCGGCGCTCGCCGTGCCGGTCGTCGCGCTCGCCGCGCGAGGACGACGGCGCGAAGCCTTCCAGCTCGCCGCGCTTGATGGTCTGCTTGATCAGTTTTTCAATGTCCACCAGCAGGCGCTCGTCCTTCTCGGAATAGATCGAGATGGCGTCGCCCGAGGCGCCGGCGCGGCCGGTGCGGCCGATGCGGTGCACATAGTCTTCCGCGTTGTACGGCAGGTCGTAGTTGATCACGCAAGGCAGGTCGGAAATATCCAGGCCGCGCGCCGCCACGTCGGTGGCCACCAGCACGTCGATCTCGCCCTTCTTGAACGACTCCAGCGCGGCCATGCGTTCCTGCTGCGTCTTGTCGCCGTGGATGGCGGTGGCTTTCATGCCCTCCTGTTCCAGGCTGCGCGACAGGCGCGAGGCGCCGATCTTGGTGTTGGAGAACACGATCACCTGCTTCAGCTCGCGCTGGCGCAGGATGTGGGCCACCACGTCGCGCTTGTGCTCTTCGCTGACCTTGTACACCACCTGCGTGACGCGCTCGGCGGTGGCGTTGCTGCGCGCCACTTCGATCAGCTGCGGGTCCTTCAGGAAGCTGTTGGCCAGCTTCTTGATCTCGCCCGAGAAGGTGGCCGAGAACATCAGGTTCTGGCGCTGCTTGGGCAGCAGGTTGATGATGCGCTGCAGGTCGGGCAGGAAGCCCATGTCGAGCATGCGGTCGGCTTCGTCCATGACCAGCATCTGCACCTGGCCGAGCGAAATGTTCTTCTGCTCGATGTGGTCCAGCAGGCGGCCCGGGGTGGCGATGACGATCTCGACGCCGGCCTTCAGGGCCACGGTCTGGCCCTTCATGTCCATGCCGCCGAACACCACGCAGGAGCGCAGCGGGGTGAACTTGCAGTAGGCGGCCACGTTCTCGGCCACCTGCACCGCCAGTTCGCGGGTCGGGGTCAGGATCAGCGCGCGCACCGGGTGGCGCGCCGGCGACATGGAGCTGTTGGCGTGCGCCAGCAGCAGCTGGATGATGGGCAGCGAGAAACCGGCGGTCTTGCCGGTGCCGGTCTGCGCCGCGCCCATCACGTCGCGCCCCTGCAGCACCACGGGGATGGCCTGGGCCTGGATCGGGGTCGGATGGACGTAGCCTTGCGCGGTCAGCGCGCGCAGAATGTCGGGCGACAGGCCGAAGTCGGCAAAGCGGACCTGCTCGGCGGCGGCGGCGTCAACCACGGCGGCGGTGGCAGCGGCGGCAGGGGCGGGGACGGCTTCTGGCGTGGAAATGTTCTCGGTGTCGGACATAAATTTTTCAATAAACAACAAAATCCGCGAAAAGCGGCGAGGCGGGAGGACAGCAGGGCGGGGCCAGCTTGCGCGGATACAGGATACAAATTCAGCGGCCTACACGATACCCTAATTTTCCGCCACTGTACACGGAAACCGCGCCGAATTGCCAACTTCCGGTAATTCTGTTACATGAATGAAATGTATAATGGCAAGGATGGCAACCCCCACTTCCCCCCTTCCCTTCCTGCCGCGCCGGCCGCACTGGCCGCAACCGCTGGCCGCGCTGCTGCTGGCCGCGCTGCTGCTGTGCCTGTGCGGCCTGGTGCTGGCGGCGCCGCCGTCGCTGCGCTTCAAGAAGCTGGGGCCGCTCGACAACGACGAGCCGTCCATGCTCGCGCTGCTGCAGGACCGCCAGGGCTTCGTCTGGATCGGCACCCACAGCAACGGCCTGTACCGCTACGACGGCTACCGCGCCGTCAAGTTCGCGCACGCGCGCAACAACCCGCGCAGCCTGCCGCATGACCGGGTGGCCGCCATCTTCGAGGACAAGCGCGGCCGGCTGTGGGCCGGCACCACCAACGGCCTGGCGCGCTACAACCCGGACAGCAACGATTTCACCGTGTTCGCGCCGCCGTCCGGCCCGGTCAACCGGCTGATCGTCAAGAACATCATTTCCGACGGCAAGAACGGCATGTGGATCGGTACCTGGGGCGGCCTGCAGCACTTCGATCCGGACAGCGGCAAGTTCACGGTCTACGCGCACGACCCCGCCAAGCCGGACAGCCTGGCCAGCAACGACCTGAACGCACTGGCGCTGGACCGGAACGGCGGCCTGTGGGCCGGCACCTGGCCCGGCGGCGTGGACTACCTGGCGCCCGGCGCCAGCAGCTTTCGCCACTACCGTATCGACAGCGACGCGCGCCCGGACAGCCGCAGCAACATCGTGCGCGCGATGCAGTTCGACCGCGACGGCACCCTGTGGCTGGGCACGGAAGCCGGCGTGCTGAGCCAGCTGGCCGGCCAGCCGTGGGCGCCGCGCCGCCCCGCCGCCAGCCCGGCCAGCCGCATCACCAGCTTCTACATCGACCGCCAGCACACGCTGTGGGCCACCACGCTGTCGGCCGGCCTGCTGCGCTGGAACCCCGAGGCGGCCAGCTTCGACCAGTACCAGCACCAGTCCAACGACCCGTATTCGCTGCCGGGCAACAATCTGCGCGCCATGCTGCAGGACCGCGGCGGCATGCTGTGGGTGGCCTCCTTTACCGACGGCATCAGCCTGGCCAACCTGAACAGCAGCGGCTTCCGGCGCCACGTGCCGCACCGCCTGGACCAAGGCAAGCTGTCCACCAACGCGCTGCTGGCGCTGGCGGCGGCGCCGCACGGCAAGGTGTGGCTGGCGGCCAATCTCGGGCTGAGCCTGTACGACCCGGCCAGCGGCACGGTGCTGGCCAGCTACCGCAGCGAGGAAGGCAAACCCGGCAGCCTGAGCCACGACATCGTCTACAGCCTGTACCAGGACATAGGCCAGGACGGCGCCGGCAAGCCCGGCCCGCTGTGGGCCGGCACGGCCAACGGCCTGAACCGCCTGGGGCCGGACGGGCAGTTCAAGGTAATCCGCTTCGGCAACACGGCCAGCGACTACATCAACGCCATCGCGCCCGGCCGGCACGGCGTGCTGTGGCTGGCCACCGGCAACAGCCTGATACGCTACGACAGCGTGCAGGACCGCTTCCACATCTATTCCAACGACCCGGCCAATGCGGCCAGCCGCAGCGTGAACGGCACTTCGGCGGTGCTGGAAGACCGCGCCGGCCGCGTATGGGCCGGCTCGGAATGGAATGGCGGCGGGCTGGACCTGCTGGACCCGGCCAGCGGCAAGTTCCGCCACCTGCGCCATGCGCCCGACGGCGCCGAAGGGGCCAACGGCAATGCGCCGGCCTCGCTGTCCGACGACAATGTGTCCAGCCTGCACGAGGACGCGGCCGGCCGCATCTGGGTCGGCACCGCCAAGGGCCTGGACCTGGTGACGCTGGGCGCGAACGGCGCCTTCACCGTCAAGCCCTACGCGGCGGCGGTGGGCGCGGGCAAGGTGCTGGCCATCCGCAGCGACCAGGACGGCAAGATCTGGGCCAGCACGATTGCCGGCCTGTACCGGCTGGACCCGGCCAGCGGCGCGGTCGAACGCTACAGCCCGGCCGACGGCCTGACCGACGGCTACACCACCAACTCGTCGGCCGCCGGCAGCGACGGCACGCTGTACTTCGGCGGCGTGCATGGCATGACGGCGGTGTCGCCGCGCGCGGTGCGCACCGAGACGGTGGCGCCGCAAGTGGCCGTCACCGACATCACCGTGTTCAACCGCTCGCTGGCCGAAGGCCAGCGCAGCGAAGGGGCCGAGCTGCAGGGCGCGGTGACGGCGCCGCGCGTGCTGACGCTGTCGGCCCAGGCCTCGGTGTTCTCGATCGAGTTCGCGGCGCTGCACTACACCGACCCGGGCCAGAACCGCTACGCCTACCAGCTCGACGGCTTCGACCGCGACTGGGTGCTGACCGACGCCGGCCACCGCAACGCCAGCTACACCAACCTGAACCCTGGCACCTACACCTTCCGCGTGCGGGCCGCCAACCACCGCGGCCTGTGGACGGCCGAGCCGGCCAGCATGACCATCATCATCACGCCGCCGTTCTGGCAGCGCTGGTGGTTCCGCGCGGCAATGGGCCTGCTGGTGCTGGGCGGGCTGCTGG
The DNA here is from genome assembly GCF_059704565.1 of Massilia sp. NBRC 108631. Lineage (NCBI taxonomy): Bacteria > Pseudomonadati > Pseudomonadota > Betaproteobacteria > Burkholderiales > Oxalobacteraceae > Massilia > Massilia sp. NBRC 108631. The sequence goes on along the minus strand of NZ_BAAKJE010000261.1, from coordinate 64,012 downwards.
CCACGCACCGCTGGCGCATCCGGCGCCTGACGCGGCGCCAGGCCGAGCTGGCCGCGCTGGTGACGGCGCGCACCGCGGCGCTGGAGGAGTCGAACCGCAAGCTGGCCGCGCTCAGCACCACCGACGGCCTGACCGGGGTGCGCAACCGGCGCGGCTTCGACGAGGCGCTGGCGGCCGAATGGCGGCGCGCCTCGCGCACCGGGCAGACGGTGGCCCTGTCGCTGATGGACGTGGACCACTTCAAGAAATACAATGACCGCTACGGCCACCTGGCCGGCGACACCTGCCTGCGCACGGTGGCCGAGCTGATCACCAAGCACGGACGCCGCAGCACCGACCTGGTGGCGCGCTACGGCGGCGAGGAATTCGCGCTGCTGGCGGCCGCCACCAACGCCGCCGACGCCTTCGGCGTGGCGCAGGACATCTGCGCCGAGCTGGCCAAGCTGGCGATACCGCACGAAGACTCGCCGTTCGGCGTGGTCACCATCAGCATCGGCGTGGCGGTACTGGCGCCGAACGACGAGAACACGGCCGAAGCATTGGTGCAACTGGCAGACCAGGCCATGTACCGCGCCAAGGAAAAAGGACGCAACCAGGCGCTGCTGGCACTCGGCGCGGAATAACGACATGAACAATCGCAACACAGCGCCCCCGGAGCAACAAGCCCCGCAGCCCCCCCAGCCCGACCCGCGCCCCGAGCCCCCTGTCCCGCCCGAACCGGGCGACTGCTGCCACAGCGGCTGCGCCTATTGCGTGGACGACATCTACCAGGACGCGCTGGACCAGTACCGCGCCGACCTGAAAGCCTGGCAAGAGCGGCATCCGTAACGGCGCTGGCGGGCTAGAACTCTTCCCATTCGTCCGCCGCCGGCCTGGCCGCCAGGCGCGCGGCTTGCGGCTTGCCGGCCGCGCGCGCCGGCGGCAAGGCCTTGGCCGGGGCCGCCTTGACGGCTGGCGCCGGCGCCGCGTGCGCCTTGCGCGCCGGCGGCGCGCCGGCGCCGGCCATGGCCGACGCGTTCAGCTTGAAGACGCTGACCACCTGGCTCAAGTGCGCCGCCTGGTCCATCATGGCCTCCGCCGCGGCGGCGGCCTGCTCCACCAGCGCCGCGTTCTGCTGCGTTACCTGGTCCATCTGCACGATGGCGGTGTTGACCTGCTCGATGCCGCTGCTCTGCTCCTGGCTGGCCGCCGTGATCTCGGTCATGATGTCCGTCACGCGCGCAATGCTGGCCACGATTTCATCCATCGTCGCGCCAGCCTGGTCCACCAGGCGCGAGCCGGCGTCCACCTTCTCCACCGAATCGCCGATCAGGGTCTTGATGTCCTTGGCCGCCGCCGCCGAGCGCTGCGCCAGGTTGCGCACCTCGCTTGCCACCACGGCAAAGCCGCGGCCCTGCTCGCCCGCGCGCGCCGCTTCCACGGCGGCGTTCAATGCCAGGATGTTGGTCTGGAAGGCGATGCCGTCGATCACCGCGATGATGTCGACGATCTTGCGCGACGATTCATTGATCGACGCCATGGTGCCCACCACCTGCCCCACCACGTCGCCGCCCTTGACGGCGATGCCGGAGGCCGACTGCGCCAGCTGGTTGGCCTGGCGCGCGTTGTCCGCGTTCTGCTTGACGGTGGAGGTGAGCTCTTCCATCGACGAGGCGGTCTCTTCCAGCGAGCTGGCCTGCTGCTCGGTGCGCGAGGACAAGTCCTGGTTGCCGGACGCGATCTGGCTGGACGCGGTGGCGATGGTGTCGGTGCCGCTGCGCACTTGCGCCACCAGCGCTTGCAGGCTGGCCGTCATGTCCTTCAGCGCCGCCATCAGCTGCCCGGTTTCGCAACGGCTCTTGACGTCGATTTCCCTGGTCAGGTCGCCGTCGGCCACCTGCCTGGCCACCGTCACGGCCTCCTGCAGCGGACGCGCCACGATGCGCGCCACCCACATCGCCAGCAGCATGCCCAGCACCACCGTGGCCAGCAGCAGCAAGCCGATGGCCAGGCGCGCCTGGTCGTAGGTGGCGGTGGCAGCGCCGCTGGCCTGGCCACCGCCGTCCACGTTGAGCTTGACCAGCTTGTTGAGCTGTTCATTGAGGCTGGTGATGGTCTGCGCCCCGGCGCCGGTGGCCAGCGCGCGCGCCTCGTCTTTCAGTCCCTTGCGCGACGCGTCCACCAGCTTGCCGCTGTCGCCGACGAATTGCTGCCACTGGCTCAGGAAGGCATCGTACTGGGCTTTCTCCTGCGGGCTGGAAATGAGTTTTTGATAGCGCTCGCTATCGGCCTGGAACACCGCCAGCGTATCGCTCATGCGTTTTTCGTAGGTGTCGTAAAAACCTGGCTCGCTGCTCAGGATGTGCAGCAACTGCCAGCGGCGGAAATCGCCCACGTCGATGCGCAGCGACATCACGGCCTGCACGCTGGGCATCCAGTTCTGCGCCAGCGCATCCGACGCCTGGTTGATGCGGCCCATGGCCGCAATGGCGTTCAAGCCCAGTATCAGCGCCAGCACTTGCACGGCGCCGAAAGACACGATCAGTTTGGTGGCGATCTTGAGGTTGTAAAACCATTTCATGGCATCTCCCTGTAGGCGCATCGTCCGGAAGCCAGTATAGTCCGATGGCGCAACGGCGTCCGCGCGCCACGCAACGGATTTACGCAGCACAACAGAGATGCGGTAAGCTGGCGTTTTCCCTCACCGGACCCGCATCATGTGGCGACGCCGCAGCTTGACCCTGCTATTGACCGTACCCCTGCTGCTGCCTTTGCTGGCCCAGGCGGACGGCCGCCCCTTCCCGCCCAACGCCAAGCGCGGCAAGATGACGCCGGCCTGGCACCCGTCCATCATCATCGACGGCAAGACGCGCACGCTGTCGCCGGCGGCGCGCATCTTCAACCAGGACAACACGATAGAAATGCCGGCCAGCCTGCGCGGCGAGAACCTGGTGGTGAACTACCAGGAAGATAGCGACGGCCAGATCCTGAACGTGTGGATACTGACCAGGGAAGAAGCCAGCCAGCGCCTGCCGGCCAGCAAGTAGGCCAACGATTACAGCAAGATGATGGCGGCGGCCAGCGCGATGATCAGGCCGAACTTGGTGGCCTTGTAGGCGGTCTTGTTCCAGGCCTTGTAGCGGCGGCGGTACTGGCCGGCCACATAGGACACCTTGAACAGCTTGCTTACCAGGCCGGTCTGGTCGCCCTGCTCGTTGGGCGAGGCGGCGGCCGTCATCATGGTGCGGCCCAGCCAGCGGTTGACCGCCTGCGCCCAGCGGTAGCGCATCGGGCGCTCGACGTCGCAGAACAGGATGATGCGGTCGCTCTCGCTGCCGTTGATGGCCCAGTGGATATAGGTCTCGTCGAACATCACGCCCTGGCCGTCGCGCCAGCTGTGGCGTTCGCCGTCCACGTCGATGAAGCAGCGGTCGTCGTTCGGCGTGGCCAGGCCCAGGTGGTAGCGCAGCGAGCCGGCAAACGGGTCGCGGTGCGGGTTCAGCTTGCCGCCCGGCGGCAGCTCGGCGAACATGGCCGCCTTCACGCTGGGAATGCCCTTCAGCAGCGCATAAGTCTGCGGGCACAGCTGTTCGGCGGACGGATGGCTGGCGTCGTACCATTTCAGGTAAAAGCGCTTCCAGCCGTTCTTGAAGAAGGAATTGAAACCGGCGTCATTGTTCTGCTCGGCAGCCTTGATCTTCTTCAGCGCCAGCAGGTTCTCCGCCTCGGCGCGGATGATCTGCCAGTTCTGCTGCAGCGGCTCTAGTTCCTTGAACTGGTCCAGCGCCAGGTAGGGCTTGGACGGCACCTTGGAAAACACATGCATGAACAGATTGATCGGCGCCATGAACGACGAATGGTCGAACAGCTGGCGCATGAACGGCAGGCGCACCTTGCCCCGGAAATGAATGTGAAAGATTGCTAATAAATAGAATGAAACCAGAGCCAATTTCATGGCGCCTCCAGCGTACGCAATCCGTCATGATATCGTCAAACAGCCGCTTTTGCCGAATCTTCGTAGGACGTATGCTTCAGGCTACAATGCTCTCATGGCAAGTAAAACTCCCAAATTCCCCGGTCCGCTGAGTGCGCGGGCGGCCGTGCTGGCGGTGCTGTTGTCGAACAGCGACCAGACCGGCGCCGAACCATTGCAGGGCCGCACCTCGCTGGCGGCCATCATCAAGGCGCTCAAGCGCAAGTATCACTGGCCGATCGAGGCCAGCAGCTTTCCCGCCAACACCGGCGACGGCCGCGCCACCTGGGCCACGGTGTACAGCCTGCCGCCCGCAGTCATTGCCGCCGCCCTCGACAACGGCGGCGCGGACTGGCTGGCAAGCCGCCGCCACGCCAGGCGCGGGGCCTGACCCCTTACCCGGCTACTTTGCCTGGCTGCTCTTGGCCGCCTTGCTGATGGCGCGGCAGCGCGCCGTGTTGCGGTTGGCCGCTTCGCAACGCGGCTTGGCGGCCGGTGCCACCTTGCGCACCGGTTTGGCCGCTGCCTGTTTGCGTGGTTCGCGCACGGCGCCGGCCTTGGCGGTCTTGGTTGCCTTGGCTGCCTTGGCGGGCGGCTTCGCCTGCTTGGCGGTTGCGGCCTTGGCCGCCGCCCGGGCAACAGCTTTCGGCTGGGCAGGCGCCGGCGCCGCCGGCAGCTGGACGGGAGCGACGGTGCGGACCGGCGGCGCAGCAGCACGGGCCGGGGCGGCGGCCGGACCCGCGAAGGCAGTGGCGGCGGCCGCGACGCCCCCGGCGGCGGTGATAGTGCCGCTGGCGGTCGTGCCGTGTGCGGCGGCCGGCATGGCTGCGGGCGCAGCGGCGGGCGCAGCGGCAGGCACGGCTGCCCCGGCGCCGGCCGGCATCGGCGGCGCCGGCACGGGATGCTGCGGTTCGGACGGCGCCACGAAGGCCGACGGTACCTCCCGGGGCGCAGCAATGGCTTGCACTTCGGGCGCCGGCAATGCCTTGGCGCTCATGCCCGCAGGCGCCGCCAAGGCCTTCGGTTCGGGCGGCCGGTGGCGCTGCTCTTGCGCCGTGTTGCCGATCCACACGATCGCCGCGATCAGGCCAGCGGCGGCGGCGCCGCCCAATGCCATCGTCTTCACCGGCAGCGCACGGCGCGCCGCGGCGGCGGGAGCGGCATCGGCGGCCGCAGGCGCAGCGGCGGCGCCGGCGGGGGGCGCCATCTGCGGTTCGGTATGGGATTCGCCGGCCTCAAGCCAGACAGGTTCGGCGGCTTCGGGCGCCGCAGCCACGGGCGGCGCGTCGCCGAAGGTGGGCTCGAGGCGCGGCGTAGTCTGCATCTTCATAGGTGTGAAATAGTCCGGAGGTAGCAAGAAAAAAGCGAACAGGACTCTACCACACCTGGCTCGCCGTGATCCGGGCGGATCGCCGCAAATGCCCGTATACTGCGCGCATGAACTTATATGCCCCGCAAACCACCCTCACCCTGACTGAACTGGCCGAGCGCTGGAACATGACTGCACAGCAGGTGCTGCTGATGTCCTCGCCGCACCCGCTGCCGATGTACTTCTACTATGACGGCCTGGTGTTCGACTTCGGCGACAAATGGCTGCGCGCCAGCGGCGACACCCGGGAAGTGCAAGACCTGGAAAGCCACCAGCAGCACCTGAGCTCGCTCGACATCGATTTGCAGCGGCAAGCCCTGCACAAGCGCGGCCAGCTCAAACTGTCGCAATGGGAAGAAGAACTGAGCGATGCGGAACTGCAGCGCCAGCATGCCGAAGCGGAGCGCCTGCGCAAGGAAGTAACGCGCCTGAGCACGCTACTCAAGGAACGCAGCGAGGAACGCCAGCGCCATGTGCGCAACGGCTTGCTGCGCGCGGCGCCGCGTACCCTGCACGACATCGCGCGGCACGGCGAGACCCGCTTTCCCCAGTTCGCTTTCCTGCCCGCGCGCCCCGAGCAGCCATCCGACCGCCTGCTGGTGGCCCTGGAGGATGGTTTCCCGCTCAAGCCGCTGCTGACCGTTGCCGACCTGGTGGTGGCAATGCACGACGTGAGCGCTGCCGAAGCGGCCCGGTAAAACACCAGCCGTCGCCTACTGCCGCCGGTCGGCCAGCTGGCGGCGGCGTGCCGGTTCGTCGTTGAGGCAGATCGCTGCGTTGCGCGCGTAGCTGCGGCAGGCGCGGGCAAAACACGCGGCGGCGGCGTCTCCCGCCCTTTCCTTGCACTGTGCCAACCTGCGCTGGACGCCGGCCGTCACCGGTTTGCGCGCCGGTGCGGCGGCCTTGATGCGGCGCAACGGCGCAGCCTTGCCAGCCGCCCCGCCTTTCGCCCGCACCGCCGCGCGTTTGACGGGAAGCTGCGCCTGCTTGCCCTGCCTGGCCAGCGCAGCCCGCGCCTGCGGAGCGGGAAGGCTGGCGCCTGCTTGCGGCGCAGCCGCGGCCGGCTGCCCGGCAGCGGCGATAGCAACAGTGGCAGCGGTGGCGGCGGTGGCGGCACCAGTAACGGTTGCCGAGGCGGGGCGTGCAGGCTCACCTGGCGGCACGGCTTGCGGCGCGGGCGCGGCGAGCGCGACCGCCACGTCCTGCGCGCTTGCCACTTCCGGCAGCGGCGCCAGCGCCGGCTCGGCCCGCGCCGGCATGGCGGAGCGCGCCACCAAGGCAATTGCCTGGTCCGCCTGCAAGCTGCGCCACATCAGCGAGCTGGCGCCAGCCAGCGCCACCGCCGCCAGCACCAGCGCGCACCACAAGCCCAGCGTCCTCAACCGGGCCCGGCGCGCGTCGGCTGCGCCGCCCGCCAGCCCCGCCAGGCCAGCCATTCCCGCCAGGCCGGCCGGCCCGGCGGCCTGCGCCGGATCGGTCCCGCCTGCCGCGCCCGTCGACCTCTCCGCCGTGCCGTCCGTCTGCCGCATCTGCTGATCGTCCATGATCCACCCGAAAAAGAACCGTCTCAACCGCAGATTACTCAAACGCCGCAAAAGACGGCGCTTGCTAGTCGCCGCCGCTTGCGCGCCGGCGCTGGCCCTCCAGCCACGCCGGCGGCAACCGGCCCAGCAAGGGATCGTCGCGCCGCAGGCTGGCCCAGCTGGCGCCGCCGTCGCCGGAGTAGGTCAGCATATAGGGTTTGTCGTCGCCGTCCCCGGCCTGCGCGGCGGCCAGCCAGATTTCCCTGTCGTTGACCGCATAGCTGCTCACCAGCGAGGACAGCTGCGCCGGCAGCGGCACCTTGCGCCAGCTGCGGCCGTCGGCCGAGCGCAGCAGCGTCTGCTCGACCGAGCCGGTGATCCACCAGCCGCCCGACTTGGATGCCGCCAGCTCCACCAGCAGATCCGGGTTGCCCAGCGGCGTGCTGTGCGCCACCTTGCAGGACGCGGCGTCGATCAGGCTGGCGGTGTAGCCGGAGACCTTGCCGTCGGCGCCGAAGTGCGTGGCCAGGCCCACCACGCCACGCGGCGACGACGCGAACGCCACGTTGGCGTCCTTCATGGCCTGCAGCGCCGGCTTGCCGCCGCCCGCGTTGAGCTTGCGCAGCGGCAGCAGGCAGTCGCGCCCCGGTGCGGCGCTGCGGCGGAAACGGAATCCGCCCGCCTCCGGCGCCACCTGCACGCCATAAGGCAGCGCGATCACGCCCTTGCCGGCCGTTTGCAGCACGCGGCCGCTGAGCGCGTCGATCACGGTCCCGCCCGCGTAGATGCGGCCGCCGTCGTCGACCACCAGCGGCGGCCAGACCCGGCCGCCGGGCCGCACTTCCAGCTTGAGCGGCTCGTGCGCGTGGATCAGGATGCCGTGCTCATCTTCGGTAAAACCGGTGGCGCCGATGCGGTAATCGAACGCTGCCGTGACAGCGGCGGCAGTGGCGCAGTGGGTCAGCACGGCGCAGCACAGCATGGATGCCGGTTTCATGCAGCCTCCCCGGACGGCAGCTTGCGCACCACGGTATCGGCCGGCGCCAGCGCGCGGCCCGTGTCATCCACCAGGCGCAGCTTAGGCACCGGCTGGCCGGTATCCTGGCGCACCAGCGTGGAATGAGGCTCGCCCGCGCGGTACAGGAACTGCTCGCTCCACTGGCGCAGACTGACCAGCAGCGGGAACAGGGCCTGGCCCTTGGCGGTCAGCACGTATTCGCCATACGCCGTGCCGTCCGAGGCCGGCGACACCGCCAGGATGCCGTGCCCGACCAGCTTGTGCAGCCGGTCCGACAGGATGTTGCGGGCCACGCCCAGGTTCTTCTGGAACGCGCTGAAACGGCGCACGCCGTCGAACGCGTCGCGCACGATCAGCAGCGACCACAGGTCGCCCACCACATCCAGTCCGCGCGCCACCGGGCATGCGTCCTGTTTCAGCGTTTTCCGCTTGGCCATCTCTTGCCCTCCTGATTTTCCACGGCTTAATGTGGTTGCATTTTAATACTGGATTGCTTACACTCGAAACTAGTTTTAATTTGAAACCAGTTTGGAGAAACCCATGCCCACTTGTTCGCGGCTGATGACGCTGCTGCTCGCTGTTTCCTGCGGCGTCAGCGTCGCCAATGTCTACTACGCGCAGCCGCTGCTGGACGCGCTGGCGCTTGAATTCGGCATCGCGCATGCCGCGCTGGGCATGGTGATCGCGGCCACCCAGCTGGGATCCGCGCTGGCGCTGCTGTTTGTCGTGCCCTTGGGGGATTTGCTGGACCGGCGCCGCCTGATGCTGGTGCAATTGGGCCTGCTGAGCGCGGCCCTGCTGGCCGTGGGCCTGGCGCCGGCCACACCGCTGTTGCTGTGCGGCATGCTGGCCGTGGGCCTGCTGGGCACCGCGATGACGCAGGGCCTGATCGCCTACGCTGCCGCCACCGCCGCGCCTGCGAAACGCGGGCGCATCGTTGGCACCGTGCAGGCCGGCGTGCTGATCGGACTGCTGAGCGCGCGCACCGTGGCCGGCCTGCTGGCCGACCTGGCCGGCTGGCGCGCGGTCTACTGCGGTTCGGCCCTGCTGGCGCTGCTGCTCGGGGCCATCCTGTGGCGCGCCCTGCCCCTGCAGACCGCAGCGGCGGCCGCCCCGCCATCGCCCGGCGAAGCCGGCCCGGCAGGCGGCATGGCGCCGCGCTATCTGCAACTGCTGCGCTCCATGCTGGCCATGCTGCTTACCGACCGCACGCTGCAGGTGCGCGGCATGATCGCCATGCTGATGTTCGGCGCGCTCAGCATCTTCTGGACCGCGCTGGTGCTGCCGCTGAGCGCCCCGCCGCATGCGCTGTCGCACACGGCCATCGGCGCCTTCGGGCTGGTTGGCGTGCTGGGCGCGCTGGCTGCCGCGCGCACCGGCAGCCTGGCCGATCGCGGCCTTGGCCAGCGCACCAGCGGCGCGGCGCTGGCCTTGCTGGCGGCCGCCTGGCTGCCGCTGGCATTTACCGGACAGTCGCTGTGGGCGCTGGTGGCCGGCATCATGGTGCTCGACCTGGCGGGACAAGCCATCCACGTGACCAACCAGAGCATGATCTTCAGCCGCCACCCGCAAGCGCACAGCCGCGTGGTGGCCTGCTACATGATGTTCTACGCCGCCGGCAGCGGGCTGGGCGCGCTGGCTTCCACGCGCGTGTACGCGTCGGCCGGCTGGCTGGGCGTGTGCGCGCTGGGCGCCGGCGTGAGCCTGGCGGCGCTGCTGTTCTGGGCGCTGACCCTGCGCAGCAGCCCGCAAGCCTGCCCGGCCTACTCCAGGTTGTCGTGATAGCCGCAGCCGCCGCGCTTCCAGTACGCCGCGGCGCGGATGGCGTGCTTGCCCAGGCCCTTGACGCCCACCAGCTCGTGCCGTACGGCCGCCATGGTGGCCGCCTCGCCCGCGCACCAGGCGTAGCCGTCGCCGGCCGGCAGCGGCCACGCCTGCACGGCGGCCAGTAATTGGGCGTCGCTGTCGACCCAGCGCACGTCGGGCGCCGCTTCGCCGGCGAACGCGCGGCGGTCGGCCGCATCCCCGACCTTCACGATGACCGTGGCGCGCGCGCCGCGCGGCAACTCTTCCAGGCGCCGCGCGATCGCGGGCAAGCCGGTTTCGTCGCCTACCAGCAAATGCCATGCGTAGTCCACCGGGATGATCAGCGAACCGCGCGGCCCGCCGATTATGACCTGCTGGCCAGGCGCGGCTTGCGCCGCCCACGCCGCGCACGGGCCGTCGCCGTGCAGCGCGAACTCGATCACCAGCTCGCCCGCCACCGGGTCGAAGCTGCGCGGCGTGTAGTCGCGCTTGGCGGCGTCCGGGCCGTCGCCGAGAATGAATTTGACATGGTCGTCGAAGGACGCGCTGTGGAAATCCTGTAGTGCGGGGCCGCCGAAGGTGATGGCGCGGAAATGGCTGCCGATGCTGCGCACGCTGACCACCTCGGCCTGGCGGATCTTGAGCTCGTGGCGCACGCGCTGCACACGGCTGACGGGAGAGTCTATACTCATGTCTTTACTTTTCCAATTGATTGACAATGTCACCCATCATCCCCGAATCAAATGACAATGTCAACCATTGCCGCGAGCAGCAGCAGGAGGCCGTATTGGAGCTGGTGCACACCATCATGCACCAGTACAAGAGCCGGCAATTCCAGGCCCTGCGCGACGGCCAGCACGAGCTGACCCATATGGAAGCGAAAGTGCTGGGCTATTTCGGGCACCACCCGGGCGCCACCCAGAGCGACCTGTCGCGCCATAGCGGCCGCGACAAGGCGCAGCTGGCGCGCCTGATCACGGCGCTGCGCGAGCGCGGCCTGCTGCAGGGCGAAGCCGATGCCGCCGACCGCCGCAACACCCGCCTGTCCCTGACCGACGCCGGCCGCGCCATCCAGCAGGCGGCCCAGCGCGAAGCGGAAATCCTCAATGCGCTGGCCGTGCGCGGCATGAGCGCGCAGCAGCAGCAAGCGCTGCTGGCATTGCTGCAGCAGGTGAAACTGAACCTGAACCAGGACTGAACCTGGACCAAGGCTGGCCGCGCCTGCCGGCAGCGCCCGGGCTGCGGGCTATTTGGCCGCTTTCACATGCCGCTGCAGGAAGTTCCGCATCAGCTTGCCGATTTCGGCGCTGTCCTCCTCCAGTGCGAAGTGGCCGGTGTTGAGCAGGTGCAGCTCGGCCTTCGGCAGGTCGCGCAGATACGGATGGGCGCCGGCGGGCGGGAAAATCTTGTCGTTCTTGCCCCACACGATCAGCATCGGCGGCTGATGCTTGCGGAAGTAGGCCTGCCATGCCGGATAGTGGCCGGGGTTGGTGCCGTAGCTGTAGAACATTTCCAGCTGAATGTCCTTATTGCCGGGACGGTCCATATAGGCCTGGTCCACCGTCCACGCGTCCGGGCTGATGTGCTGCACGTCGCGCACGCCTTCCGTGTATTGCCACTTGGTCGCACCGATCTCGAACAGCGGACGCAGCTTGGCGCCGTTGGCCTCGGACTTGTCGGCCCAGTACGCCTTCGCCGGCACCCAGAATTCATTGTCGATGCCCTCGTTGTAGGCGTTGCCGTTCTGGACCACGATGGCGCTCACCCGCTCCGGGTGCGCCGCCGCCAGGCGGAAACCGACCGGCGCGCCGTAGTCCTGCACGTACAGCGCATATTTGCTCACGCCGACGGCCTCGGTGAACTTGTCCACCACGCGCGCCAGGTTGTCGAAGCTGTAGGTGAACTTGTCCATCGGCGGCATCTCGCTCTGGCCGTAGCCGGGATAGTCGGGCGCGATCACGTGGTAGCGGTCGGCCAGCAGCGGGATCAGGTTGCGGAACATCTGCGACGAGGTGGGGAAGCCGTGCAGCAGCAGGATGGTGGGCGCGTCCTTGGGGCCGGCTTCGCGGTAGAACACATTCACGCCGTCCACCTTCACGGTGCGGTAGCTGACGGCGGCCGTGCTGGCGACATTGGCGGCATGGGCGGATGCAGCCGCTTGGCCGGCCGGCGCGGCGTAGGCTGCATGAACCGCCAGCGCCACGGTCATCATTGCTGCGGCCTGGCGGAGGAATTGAGCGGTGCGCATAATTGGTATCCTTTTCGGTTGGTTGGCATTCGGAAGAATGTGAGCCCATTCTAGGAAGGCCGGCACCGGCCGGGAATCAGGCGCAGCGCAACTCACTGTTACGCTGACCGCAATTCCGCGCCGCGAAACTATCCATTGCGCCGCGCCATCTGGCTGGCCGCGCGCACCGCCGCTACAGTGGCCGCACCACTTAACCCGGAGACCGACATGAACAATTCTTCAGGCGCCGCGCTGGCGGCGGCAGCACTGGCATTTGGCGCCACCATCACCCCCGCCGCCGCGCAAGCCGCGCCGGTGGCCTACCGCACGGTTGCCGTGGACGGCGTCAACATTGCCTACCGCGAGGCCGGCGACGCCAGCAAGCCCACCATCGTGCTGCTGCACGGCGTACCCAGCTCATCGCGCATGTACGACGGCCTGCTGCGCAAGCTGGGAGACCAGTACCATCTGATCGCACCGGACTACCCCGGCTTCGGCAACAGCGACGCGCCCGACCCGGCCAGCTTCGCCTACACATTCGCGCACCTGGCGGCGGTGATGCAGAGGTTCACCGACGCGGTGGGCGCCACCCGCTACGTGCTGCTGATGCAGGACTACGGCGCCCCGGTCGGCATGCGCATGGCCATGGCCCGCCCCGCCGCGATCCAGGGCCTGGTGTTCCAGAACGGGAATGTGTATGAAGAAGGACTGGGCGCGATGTGGGCCAAGCGCAAGCCGTTCTGGGCCGACCGCGCAGCCTACGAGAAGGACGTGATCGCCGTGCACCAGTCAGTGGCGGCCACGCGCGCGCGCCACATCGGCGACGACCCGAATGTGGAGGCTTACGACCCGGACTTGTGGATGGACGAGTACGCCTACCTGAACCGGCCCGGCCAGGCCAGAATCCAGGCCGACCTGATCTTCGACTACCAGAGCAACCTGGCTGCCTATCCGGCCTGGCAGGCGTGGCTGAAACAGCGCCAGCTGCCGACGCTGGTCGTGTGGGGCAAGCACGACCTGGCCTTCACCGTACCCGGCGCGCACGCCTTCCGCCGCGACAATCCGTCGGCGGAAGTACACATTCTCGATGGCGGGCACTTCGTGATGGACACCAGGCTGGACGAGGTGGCCAAGCTGACGGGCGCCTTCATGCGCAAGCTGGGCGCCGCGCCGGCGGACGCCGCTATTCAGCCGTCGTCGGGTCGATGATTTCCCGCACTTGCGCGACGCTGTTGGCAGGAAAGCCGCCGCGTTTCGCATGCTCGCGCACCATCTCCTCGTTGGGTGCGTTGTAGATGCAGTAGATCTTGTCGTCGGTCACATAGCTGTGGACCCACTGTATGGTCGGACCCAGTTCGCCCAGCACGTTGCAGGACTTCTCGGAAATTGCCTTCAGTTCCGGCCTGGTGAGCTTGCCAGCCCCGGGAATTTCGCGTTCGATGACATATTTAGGCATTTCGTCACTCCTCTTGATTGGCAATCGGAATGCAGCAGAGACCATCTCAGCCTATCCCAAAGCAGGGAAATGTCAATCAGCTGGCGGCGGCAATTCCGGCAGGCAGGATCGGAAATTAATTGAAGGAAGCATCATCAGCATTCAACAAACCGTATCGTTAAATGGTTCAACGATGCCAAAGGCTTCGGCCTCATCATGCCGGACGCAGCCGGCGCTGACCTGTACGCCCATTTCGGCGGCATCCAGTCGACCGGCTTCAAGATAATGTGCCTGCGGCACCGGGCCGATAGCGCGGGGCGCAGGCCTCCGATGATACCCGGCTGATTGCCGGGGTGATCGGTGAAGTCATGCGTCTTGAATCAGCAAGCCCGCCGCGCGGGCTTTCATACGTCTGTCAGGGTCGGAGCACCAGGCTCAGGAATAAAAAAAGCCAACCCCGCAGGGTTGGCGTTCTTAATTGGTAGGCCCTCGCGGAGTCGAACCGCGCACCAAAGGATTATGAGTCCTCTGCTCTAACCAAGCATGAGCTAAGGGCCCGAAACTGATACTACAACGACCCGGCAGCATAGGCGCTGCGCGGGCTGTCGTCAAGTGCCTAGTTGCCTTCCAAGAAGCTTTTCAGCTTGTCGGAGCGCGAGGGATGGCGCAGCTTGCGCAGCGCTTTCGCTTCGATCTGGCGGATGCGCTCGCGCGTCACGTCGAACTGCTTGCCGACTTCTTCCAAGGTATGGTCGGTCGACATTTCAATGCCGAAACGCATGCGCAGCACCTTCGCTTCGCGCGGCGTCAGCGAGTCCAGCACATCCTTGACCACGCCGCGCATGGACGCGTGCAGCGCCGCGTCGGACGGGGCCAGGGTGTTGTTGTCCTCGATGAAGTCGCCCAGATGGGAATCGTCGTCGTCGCCGATCGGCGTTTCCATGGAGATCGGTTCTTTCGCGATCTTCATGATCTTGCGGATCTTGTCTTCCGGCATTTCCATCTTGATGGCCAGCGTGGCCGGATCGGGCTCGGCGCCCGTTTCCTGCAGGATCTGGCGCGAGATGCGGTTCATCTTGTTGATGGTCTCGATCATGTGCACCGGGATGCGGATGGTGCGCGCCTGGTCGGCGATCGAGCGCGTGATGGCCTGCCGGATCCACCACGTGGCGTAGGTCGAGAACTTGTAGCCGCGGCGGTATTCGAACTTGTCGACCGCCTTCATCAGGCCGATGTTGCCTTCCTGGATCAGGTCGAGGAACTGCAGGCCGCGGTTGGTGTACTTCTTGGCGATGGAAATGACCAGGCGCAGGTTGGCCTCGGTCATTTCGCGCTTGGCCTTGCGCGCTTTCATTTCGCCGGCCGCCATCTGGCGGTTGATGTTGCGCAGGTCCGGCAGCGGCAGCACCACGCGCGCCTGCAAGTCGATCAGGCGCTGCTGCAGTTCCTTGATGGTGGGGATGTTGCGGCCCAGGATGGCGCTGTAGGCATGCCCCGCGGACACTTCGCCGTCCACCCATTCCAGGTTGGTTTCATTGCCCGGGAAGACCTTGATGAAGTGGGCGCGCGGCATGCCGCACTTGTTCACCGCCACGTCCAGGATCTGCTTCTCGATGTGGCGCACTTCGTCCACCTGGCCGCGCAGGGTGTCGCACAGCTTTTCCACCACCTTGGCGGTGAAGCGGATGCCCAGCAGCTCGAAGGAGATCGCTTCCTGCGCCTTGACGTAGGCTTTCGAGTTGTAGCCGTCCTTCTCGAAGGCGCGGCGCATCTTGTCGAACTGCTGCGAGATCATGTCGAACTTTTCCAGCGCAGCCTGCTTCATCTGCTCCAGCTGTTCGGCCGAGTAGCCGGCCGCGCCCGACGGGCTGGCGGCTTCTTCCTCTTCCTCTTCTTCCTCGGCTTCTTCTTCCTCGTCCTCGTCCTCTTCCTCCGAGGCGGCGGCGGCCGGCGCCGGCTCGCCTTCGCTCTCGTCAACCAGGCCGTCGACGATCTCGTCGATCTTGATCTCGTCGTTACGGATGCGGTCGGAGGCGGCGATGATCTCGGCGATCGTCACCGGGCAGGCGGAAATGGCCTGGATCATGTCTTTCAGGCCGTCCTCGATGCGCTTGGCGATCTCGATTTCGCCTTCGCGCGTGAGCAGCTCGACCGAGCCCATCTCGCGCATATACATGCGCACCGGGTCGGTGGTGCGGCCGAAGTCGGAGTCTACCGTGGACAGCGCCGCTTCGGCGGCCGCCTCGGCTTCGTCGTCGCTGGCGATGGTGGCCACGTTGTCCGACAGCAGCAGCGTCTCGGCGTCCGGCGCGTGCTCGTAGACGGCGATGCCCATGTCGTTGAAGGTGCCGATGATGCCTTCGATCGCTTCCGGATCGACGATGTTCTCGGGCAGGTGGTCGTTGATCTCGGCGTAGGTGAGGAAACCGCGTTCCTTGCCGAACTTGATCAGGGTCTTGAGTTTCTGGCGGCGGCGCTCGAGCTCTTCCTCGGTCGCTTCCGTGTCGGACGAGAAGGCGTCCTTCAGCAGCGCCTTTTCCTTGGCCTTGCGGTCCTTGGCCTTGGCCTTGTCGACCGCTTTCAATTCGGCGCGCTCGACCGCATTCAGCGCGGCGACTTCGTCGTTTTCGGGCTGGAATTCCTTCGGCTTGCGGCCGCGACGGCCCGGCACCTTCACGGAAGGCAGCACGTAGCCGGAAGTGTCGATGGCAGCCAGGGTGGCGGCATCCGTGGTCTGGCTGACCGCCGGCGGCGTGCTGGTAACACGCGTCTCCGGTTTGTCGGCCGTTTTGGCGGCCTTGGCGGTCACTTGGCTCGGCTTTACAGCCGCTTTGGATTCAGGTTTCTTTGTTGGCACAGGCGCTTTCGATTACACAACGACTTGCTTTACGGGTTAGGATAAAGTTCTTGCAACAATGCTACGAATACTTACACCTTCTGGCTCCCTGCGCAAACAGGAAACCGCCGCTGCCGGTCCAAACCCGGGACCGTGCTCGGCAGAAATTCTACTGTAGACAGCGCAAGGGGGCTAGATCCACGAATGTCCGGTGGCAGGCGCTGCACCTGAGCGGTTGCATATAGCGCCATCCGGCCAAACTCCGGCCCCGGCCGCCGATGTGGCGCGCATCATCCCAGCGCCGCACCGATCAAGAGCCTAACTTACTGAAAACAAACAGAATTCCAAACTGAAACACCAAAGCTAAGCACTGAATACTTAGCGTTTTATTATAGCACGCCACTTTACAATTTCCAGAGCCCCCCGGGCGTGCGCTCATAGGGGAAGCCGGGCGCGCTAGCGGGCCGACAGCGCCGCTTCATCCTCCCGCGCCAATTGATCTTGCATGGCAGTAATTTCACGGTAGCGTACACCAATTTCGCTGGACGACAAGTTCGATGCGAACAACTGTGCCAGCTCGGCCTTCAGCGCGTCGCGGCGGATCTGGCGGATGGCGCTGCTCAGATACGTCTTGATGGCCTCGAAATCCGATTCCGGCTCGGCGGCAATCTCGCTGATGATGCCGTCGTACTCGCTGCCCTGCTCCTTCAAATGCTGCGCCAGCGCCGCGAAGCTGCCTTGCGGCCCCAGCGCGATGGCGGCCGCGATCAGCTGGTACAGCCGCTCGGCCGACTCGTCGCCGAAGTTGGCGAAGGCGGCCAGGCCGGCCTCGTCTATCGTGAAGGCCAGCGGCGGATGCGCCACCAGGTGCCGCACGATCTGCAGCTCCAGGCCCACCGGCTGCGGCCGGCTGCTGCGCTGCGGCGCCTTGCGCACTTCGGCCACCGGCTTGCTCAATTCATACAGCTGCTCGATCTCGCCCGGGCTGCTCTGCGTCATGGTCGCCAGGCCGCGCACGATCTGCAGGCGCAGCGCCGACGGCGTCATGGCCTGCAGCAGCGGCTTGGCCTCGAACTGCACGCGGGCGCGCCCTTCCGGCTCGCCCAGGTCATGCTCGGCCGACACCACCCGCAGCAGGAACTGCGACAGCGGCATGGCTTCGTGCACCTGCTGCTCGAAGGCCGGGGCGCCATATTCGCGGATATAGCTGTCCGGGTCGTGCTCGGCCGGCAGGAACAGGAACTTGATGGTCTTGTTGTCCGACACATGCGGCAGGCAGGCTTCCAGCGCGCGCTGGGCGGCGCGGCGGCCGGCCTTGTCGCCGTCGAAACTGAAGATCACCGTGTCAGTTTGACGCAACAATTTCTGCACATGGGTGCTGGTGCAAGCCGTGCCCAGGGTCGCCACCGACTGCGGGAAGCCCATTTGCGCCAGCGCCACCACATCCATATAGCCCTCCGTCACCAGCACGTAGCCCGCGTCGCGGATGGCCTGGCGCGCTTCGAACAGGCCGTACAGCTCGTGACCCTTGGAAAATAAAGGCGTTTCGGGAGAATTCAAGTACTTCGGTTCGCCCTGCTCCATGATGCGGCCGCCGAAGGCGATCACCTGGCCCTTGGTGTTGCGGATGGGGAACATCACGCGCTCGCGGAAACGGTCGTAGCGCTTGCGGTGGTTGCCTTCCTCGTCGACGCGGTCGATCACCAGGCCGGCCTCGACCAGGGCCAGCGCCTCGTAGTCGGGGAACACGGTCCGCAGGTTGTCCCAGCCGTTGGGGGCGAAGCCGAGCGCGAAGCGGGCCGCGATCTCGCCGGTCAGGCCGCGGCTTTTCAGGTAGCCGATGGCGTTGGGCGCCGAGCGCAGCTGGGACTTGTAGTAGTCGGCCGCGCGGCTCATGGCTTCGGACAGCGCCATGCTCTGGGCCTGCATCTGGGCGCGCTGGGCCGGCGGGATCTTGTCGTCCTGCTCGGGCACCACCATGCCGCAGTTCTGCGCCAGCTCCTTGACGGCGTCGACGAAGCCCATGCCGGAATATTCGATCATGAAGCCGATCGAGGTGCCGTGCGCGCCGCAGCCGAAGCAGTGGTAGAACTGCTTGGTCGGGCTGACCGTGAAACTGGGGGATTTTTCGTTATGGAAGGGGCACAGGCCCATGTAGTTGGCGCCGCCCTTCTTGAGCTGCACATAGCGCCCGACCACGTCCACGATGTCGACGCGGTTCAATAGATCGGAGATAAAGGATTGAGGTATCACGGCGATCAGTCTTGTTCTACATCAGAGGCTATACCGCCGCGCCCGGATCCGGCTTGATGCGGATCAAGCGGCGCGGCGGCCGGAAACGCTTAGGCTGGGGTCAGCGCTTTTTTGATCAGGCCCGACACCACGGCCATGTCGGCCTTGCCGGCCAGCTTGGGCTTGAGGATGGCCATGACCTTGCCCATGTCCTGCGGACCGGCGGCGCCGGAAGCGGCCACGGCGGCAGCCACTTCGGCAGCCACCACCTCGTCCGACAGGCCGGCCGGCTTGTAGGCCAGCAGCACCACCAGCTCGGCTTTTTCAATGTCGGCCAGGTCCTGGCGGCCGCCGGCTTCGAACTGGGTGATCGAGTCCTTGCGCTGCTTGACCATCTTGTCGATGATGGCCACCACCTGCTCGTCCGTCACGTCGATCTGCTCGTCCACTTCCTTGCGCTTGATCTCGGCCAGCATCAGGCGGATGGTGGCCAGCTTGCCGGCTTCCTTGGCGCGCATGGCGGCTTTCATGTCATCGGAAATCTGTTGTTTTAAGCTCATGCTCGTTCCTCACAGGGAAAAATGTGGCGCAAAAATGCGAAAACCCGCTGCGGCGAACCGGAGCGGGTATGCGACTGGACAGGACACCCCGCGGCGCGACGCCGTACTGCCGGGCTATCCTGAAGAATCAGTCTTAGAACAGTTTCTTAGGCAGTTGCTGGCTGCGGATGCGCTTGTAGTGACGCTTCACGGCAGCTGCCAGCTTGCGCTTGCGCTCTGCGGTTGGCTTCTCGTAGAACTCGCGTGCGCGCAGTTCGGTCAGCAGGCCGGTTTTTTCGATGGTGCGCTTGAAGCGACGCATGGCGACTTCGAACGGCTCGTTTTCTTTAAGGCGGATAGTGGTCATGTAAAAATTCAAACCGTTAGATTTTAGGAAGATAAAGATATTAGCAGTATTCGGCCAAATTGGGAAGACCTTTGGACGGAAAACCGGCTCGCCAGGCCAGTTTCACATGGAAACTGTCTGTTTTTGAGCAACCTTTTCGTCCTGCCAACATCTGACTCCGGGCGGAAAGCACACGCCGGGAATGCAATGATATCAGACTGCCTGGCCGGCCGCCACACCCGAAGCCCAGGCCCACTGGAAATTGTAGCCGCCCAGCCACCCGGTCACGTCCACCGCTTCGCCGATGAAGTACAGGCCCGGCACCCGGGTGGCCATCATGGTCTGCTGCGACAGTTCGCGCGTATCCACCCCGCCCCGGGTCACCTCGGCCTTGCGGTAGCCTTCGGACCCGTTGGGGGTGATGGTCCAGTGGTTGATGGCCGCGCCGAGCTTGCGCAGCGTGGCGTCCTGCATGTCGGCCAGGCGGGTGTCGCCGGCCAGGCCGTGCAGCTGCAGCAAGCCTTCGGCCAGGCGGGCCGGCAGCCATTGCGCCAGCACGTTGCCGAGCTGCTTCTTGACGGTCTGCTTGCCCTCGATCAGCGCCTGGGCCACGTCCATTTCCGGCAGCAGGTTGATGACAATGGGCGCGCCCGGCTGCCAGAAACTGGAGATCTGCAGGATGGCCGGGCCGGACAGGCCGCGGTGGGTAAACAGCAAGTCTTCGCGGAAACGGGCGCCGTCCGGATTGCGGCCCTTCAGCGTGCCGGTCTCCACGTCCACTTCCAGCGAGATGCCGGACAGCGGGGCGAACGGCGCCCAGGTGTCGGCGTCGAAGGTCAGCGGCACCAGCGCCGGGCGCGGCGCCACCATGCGCAGGCCGAACTGCTCGGCGACCTGGTAGCCGAAGGCGGAGGCGCCGATCTTCGGAATCGACAGGCCGCCGGTGGCGATCACCACGCTGTCGCATTCGATGTCGCCGGTGTCGGTGACGAGGAAAAAGCTGCCGTCGTCCAGCTGTTCGACGCTGCCGACCTTGGAGGGCATGCGCCAGTGCACGTCGCCGGCCGCGCATTCGGCCTTCAGCATGTCGATGATGCGCTCGGCCGAGTCGTCGCAGAACAGCTGGCCGCGGTGCTTCTCGTGGAAGGCGATGCGGTACTTCCTGACCAGCGCCACGAAGTCGGACGGGGTGTAGCGCGACAGCGCGCTTTTGCAGAAGTGCGGGTTCTCGGACAGGAAATTGGCCGGGCCGGCGTTGATATTGGTGAAATTGCAGCGCCCGCCGCCGGAAATGCGGATTTTCTCGGCCAGCTTGGCGGCATGGTCGATCAGCACCACGCGGCGCCCGCGTTTGGCGGCCTCGGCCGCGCACATCATTCCCGCCGCGCCCGCGCCGATCACTGCCACATCAAATTTCGCCATAACTGCTCCGATTCCGCTTCAAAACCGGCCATTGTACCCTGACGGGGACGGCACCGGCGGGGGCGCCTGCCGTCACAGGCTGCGCGCCACCCTGGCGCACTGCGCCACCTGCTCGGCGATGGAGGCCGGCACGGCGATGTCGCCGCGCAGCACGGCAGCGATCCAGGCGGCGGTGGCGGCCGCGCTCTTGTCTTCGGGCAGCACCACTTCCTGCTCGGCCGTGAGCTGCTTTTCCACCAGCACGGTGCGCTCGCCGCCGTGGAACCAGTCGATGCGCTGGCCCTTGTTGGCGTTGGCCACGGTCTCGCCTTCCGTGCCGCGCATCAGGAAGGCGTCGCCGCGGGCGGGGGCGGCCGCCGTGCTGAAGTATTCGCCCAGCATTTCCAGGTACTCGGGGTGGGTGTAGGACACCAGCCGCAGCGCCGGTCCGGCGAACGGCTGCATCATCTTCACCAGCGTGTGGGTGGAGTTGCGCACGCCCAGGATGCGGCGCAGCGACAGCATATGGGCCAGCTTGGGCGCCAGCGCGTCGATGGTGATGAAGGCCACCTTGCCGGCCGCCAGCGCCGCCTCGGCTTCGGCGTGGCCGCGCGCGGCGTGGATGCCCAGTTCGGCGAACACCTCGGCCGTGGCCACGCGGCCCAGGTCGTGCGCCACGCCGTGCACCAGCACCGGCACGCCGTCGCGCGCCAGCAGCAGCGCCAGCAGCGGGGTCAGGTTGGCCATCTTGCGGGCGCCGTTGTAGGTGGGGATCAGCACCGGCGCACAGGCGCCGGCCGGCGCCCGCAGCGGCGTGAACGAGGCTTCGGCCGCGTCCAGGAAACCGGCGATCTCGTCCACCGATTCGCCCTTGATACGCATGGCCAGCAGGATGCCGCCCAGTTCCAGGTCGGACACGCGTCCGTCCAGGATGGCTTGATACAGTTCGTTGGCGTCGGCGCGCGTCATGCTGCGCGCCCCTTTTTTGCCGCGTCCGATTTCCTTGATGAAATGCGCGGCCGGGTAGGGAGTGGGATGTGTGCTCATGCGGGAAGCTTACACCAAGGCTTGCCGCGGCGCGATTGCTGCAATGCAGCGCCGGCCCGCAGCGATCCTGCATTTCGGCTACACTTACAGGTCCCCCTGATCAAAATACAGAGTTGAGGCACCGAATCATGATCTCGCCAGATATCGAAAACGTAAACGTTACCAACTTCGCGTCCATGCCGACCCCGACGGCGCTGCACGCGAAACTGCCGCTGACCGACGCCGCGTCGGCCACCGTGATGCAGGGCCGCGCCGACCTGCGCGCCATCCTGGACCGCAAGGACAAGCGCCTGTTTGTCGTGGTCGGCCCCTGCTCCATCCACGACCCGGTGGCGGGCCTGGACTATGCGCGCCGCCTCAAGGCGCTGCAGGCCGAAGTGGCCGACACCATGCTGCTGGTCATGCGCGTGTATTTCGAGAAGCCGCGCACCACCACCGGCTGGAAGGGCTATATCAACGATCCGGACATGGACGACTCCTTCCGCGTGGACGTGGGCATGGAAAAGGCGCGCCAGTTCCTGCTGGACGTGTGCGAACTGGGCCTGCCGACCGCGACGGAGGCGCTCGACCCGATCTCTCCGCAGTACCTGGGCGACCTGATCGCGTGGACCGCGATCGGCGCCCGCACCACCGAGTCGCAGACGCACCGCGAAATGTCGTCCGGCCTGTCGACCCCGGTCGGCTTCAAGAACGGCACCGACGGCGACATCGGCATCGCCATCAATGCGATTTTGTCGGCCGCCAATCCGCACGCCTTCCTCGGCATTAACAGCGAAGGCAATGTGTCCATCGTGCGCACCCGCGGCAACGCCTACGGCCACGTGGTGCTGCGCGGCGGCGACGGCCGCCCGAACTACGATTCGGTGTCGGTGGCGATTGCCGAGCAGGCGCTGGCCAAGGCCAAGCTGCCGGCCAACGTGGTGGTGGACTGCTCGCACGCCAACAGCTACAAGAAACCGGAACTGCAGCCGCTGGTGATGACGGACGTGGTCAACCAGATCACGCACGGCAACCAGTCGCTGGTGGGCGTGATGATCGAGTCGAACATCGTGGCCGGCAACCAGAAGATCCCGGCCGACCTGAGCGAGCTGAAGTACGGCTGCTCGGTGACCGACGGCTGCATCGACTGGGACACCACGGCCGACATGCTGCGCAAGGCGCACGCGGAGCTGCTGAAGCGTCCGTGACGGGGCGGCGGGTGACGCGGCTTGGCCGCCAACCCGCCCCACCCGCCCTAGGTCCAGGAATTCGCCCCCACGTGCGGGGCAACCCCGAACGCCCCCGCCAACGCCGCTTCCGCACGGCTGGCCGGGGCGTTCAGTTCATTCAGGTCCAGGAAAATCTTGCCCTCCTCCAGCTTGACGGCGTAATGGCGCGCGCCGCCGTCGAGGATGGCGAAGACCTGGTCGTCCAGCGTGCGTATCACCGCCACGCCGGGCAGCTCCTGCCACGCCAGCCCGCGCGGCACCAGGCGCATGCCCTGCGGCGGGATGTCTTTCAGCTTGCAGATCAGTTTCCAATACTCAGCCATGGTTCAGGCTCCTTCGGGTTGCATGTTTCCGATGAAGCAAGACCGATGCCAGCCTTGGCAAGCTGAGCCGCATTCCCGCACCTTCGGGGTCTGACCCCGAAGGTGCGGGAATGCGGCTCAGGCTGCTTGGCCGTGCGCCCTGCGGCGGTGCGGCGCGGGCCCCTTTGGTGCGGGCCGGGCGCGCTTTCCATTACAATGGCGGATTCCCCTTTCACTTTGCACTGTTCCAATGATCGTTCTCGGCGTTGAATCTTCCTGTGACGAAACCGGCCTGGCGCTGTATGACACCGAGCGCGGCCTGCTTTCCCATGCCCTGTATTCCCAGGTCGCCATGCACGAGGAGTACGGCGGCGTGGTGCCCGAGCTGGCCTCGCGCGACCATATCCGGCGCGCCATCCCGCTGCTGGAGCAGTCGCTGACGGGCGCCGGCAAGCAGCTGGCCGACATCGACGCCATCGCCTACACGCAAGGGCCCGGCCTGGCCGGCGCGCTGCTGGTGGGCTCGTCGATCGCCTGCAGCCTGGGCATGGCGCTGGACAAGCCGGTGCTGGGCGTGCACCACCTGGAGGGCCATTTGCTGTCGCCGCTGCTGGCCTCGCAGCCGCCGGCGTTCCCCTTCATCGCGCTGCTGGTGTCGGGCGGCCACACGCAGCTGATGCGGGTAGACGGCGTGGGCCAGTACACCCTGCTGGGCGAGACGCTGGACGACGCGGCCGGCGAAGCGTTCGACAAGTCGGCCAAGCTGCTGGGCCTGGGCTATCCGGGCGGCCCGGCCATTTCGCGCCTGGCCGAGTTCGGCGACCCCACAGCCTACAAGCTGCCGCGCCCGATGATGCACACCAAGGATTTCAACTTCAGCTTCTCCGGCCTGAAGACGGCGGTGCTGACGGTGGTGAAGAACCACGAAGAAAAAGTGATCGCCAACATCTGCGAGCAGGACAAGGCCGACATCGCGCGCGGCTTTGTCGACGCCATCGTGGAGGTGCTGACGGCCAAGTGCGTGTCGGCGCTCAAGCACACCGGCCTGAAGCGGCTGGTGATCGCCGGCGGCGTGGGCGCCAACGCGCAGCTGCGCGCGTCGCTGAACGCGGCGGCGGCCAAGAAGAAGTTCAAGGTCTACTATCCGGAGCTGGAGTTCTGCACCGACAACGGCGCCATGATCGCCTTTGCCGGCGCCATGCGCCTGATGATCAACCCGGACGCGGCGCAGAAGGACTACGCCTTCAACGTGCGCCCGCGCTGGCCGCTGGATGAGCTGAAGGTTGTTTGAGAACGGCGCCGCGCGCATTGGCCGACGCAGGGCGGGCCAGGCGGCACGCCGCAACCCGCCGCAGCGCTCAGGCGGCCTTCTGCGCCGGCCGTCCCTGGCGGTGGTACAGGAACTCCAGCACGCTGGTGCGGTAGTCGATGTAGAGCGGGTCCTGCGCCAGCGCCAGGCGCTCGCGCGGGCGCGCCAGGCGCACCTGCACGATGTCGCCGATGGTCGCCGCAGGGCCGTTGGTCATCATCACGATGCGGTCCGACAGCAGCACCGCCTCGTCCACGTCGTGGGTCACCATCACCACCGTTGAACCGGTGGCCGCCACGATGCGCAGCAGCTCGTCCTGCAGGTGGGCGCGCGTGAGCGCGTCCAGCGCACCGAACGGTTCATCCATCAGCAGCACTTTGGGCTCCATCGCCAGCGCGCGGGCAATGCCGACGCGCTGCTTCATGCCGCCCGAAATTTCATGGGGACGCTTGCCCGCCGCCGCCGTCAGGCCCACCAGCGCCAGCGCGGCCCAGGTGCGCTCCTGCAGCTGCTTGCTGTTCTCCCTGGCGCTGAAGACGCGCTCCACCGCCAGGTAGACGTTCTCGTAGCAGGTCAGCCACGGCAGCAGCGAATGGTTCTGGAACACCACCGCGCGCTCCGGCGACGGCCCGGCGATCTCGCGGCCGTTGCACAGCAGGACGCCGCCGGTGGCGGTGGTCAGGCCCGCGATCAGGTTGAGCAGGGTGGACTTGCCGCAGCCGGAGTGGCCGATCAGCGTGATGAATTCGCCCTGCTGCACCGCCAGGTTCACATTGGCCAGCGCATGGAACTGGCCCTTCTTGGTGTTGAACACCATCTCGGCGTTGCTGATGTCGATGAATTTGTTCGCGCTCATATCAGTTCTCCACTTGTTCGTAGGTGAAGGCTTGGGCCAGCGACACCAGCGCCCATTCCAGCAACAGTCCGACTATGCCGATCACGCCGATGGCGATCAGGATGTGCGGCACGTTCAGGTTGTTCCATTCGTCCCAGACCCAGAAGCCGATGCCCACGCCGCCGGTCAGCATTTCGGCCGCGACGATCACCAGCCACGCGGTACCGATGGCCAGCCGCACGCCGGTCAGCATGTAGGGCAGGACGGACGGCAGCAGGATCTTGGTGACGATCTTCCATTCCGACAGGCTCAGCACCCGCGCCACGTTCATGTAGTCCTGCGGCACGCGCTGCACGCCGACGGCGGTGTTGATGATCATCGGCCAGATCGAGCAAATAAAGATCGACCAGATGGCGGCCGGATCGGCGGCCTTGAAAACCAGCAGGCCGATCGGCAGCCAGGCCAGCGGCGACACCGGTTTCAGCAAGCTGATGATGGGGCTGAACATGCCGTACATGAACTTGAAGCGGCCGATGATGAAGCCAAGCGGGATGCCCACCAGCGCGGCCAGGCCGAAGCCGATGCCCACCCGCTGCAGCGACGCGAGCACGTTCCAGCCTATGCCCTGGTCGTTCGGCCCCTTGCGGTAGAACGGGTCCGAGAACAGCTTGACCGCCTCCTCCCAGGTGGCCCAGGGCGTGGGGAAGCTGCTGTTCTTGGCGGCCAGGATCTGCCACGCCAGCACCAGCAGCGCCAGGCCGATCACGGGCGGCAGATACTTCATCACGAAGGGCCGCAGGCGCGCGCTGCCCGATTCCAGCTTGATGCCCTTGGCGGCGATGCGCTCGCTGCGCGCCGGCTTGGGCGGCGCCTCGTCATTGGCTGCTGCGGCTATGGCCGCAGGCACTGCGGCGGCTGTGGCTGGTGCGGCGGCGATATTGTGCAGGACTGCGCTCATGGCTGCTCCTTATGCTTTGATCTTGAATGAATCGGCGTAGGCCTTCGGATTCTTGCCGTCCCAGGTGGTGCCGTCGATCAGCTTGACGCTGCGCAGCGGCGCTTTCGGCACCGCCACTTTGGCCATGGCGGCAGCGTCCTTGTACACGTCGATCTGGTTGATCTGCGTGGCCACGGCCAGGTAGTCCGGCTCGGCCTTGAGCAGGCCCCAGCGCTTTTGCTGCGTAAGGAACCACATGCCGTCCGACAGGTAGGGGAAGTTCACCGAGCCGTCGTTGTAGAACTTCATCGAGTTCGGGTCGTCCCAGGTCTTGCCCAGGCCATTCTGGTAGCGTCCCAGGATGCGCTGGTTGATCACGTCCACCGAGGTGTTCACATAGGACTTGTCGGCGATGGTTTCAGCCATCTTCATCTTGTTCGACAGCGACGCGTCGATCCAGCGGCTGGCGTCGAGGATGGCGGCGGTCAGTGCGCGCGCGGTATTGGGATACTTCTTCACCCACTCGGCGCTGGTGCCCAGCACCTTTTCCGGGTGGTCGCGCCAGATCTCCTGGGTGGTGGTGGCGGTGATGCCGATGCCGTCCACGATGGCGCGGTGGTTCCAAGGCTCGCCCACGCAGAAGCCGTCCATGTTCCCGATGCGCATATTGGCCACCATCTGCGGCGGCGGCACCGTGATCACCTTGGCGTCCTTCATCGGATTGATGCCGTAGCTGGCCAGCCAGTAGTACAGCCACATGGCGTGGGTACCGGTGGGGAAGGTCTGCGCGAAGGAGTACTCGCGCGGGTCTTTCTTCATCAGCGCGGCCAGCGAGGGACCGTCCACGCCGCCCTTGTCGGCCACCTTTTTGGACAGCGTGATGGCCTGGCCGTTGTGGTTCAGGTTCATCAGCACGGCCATGTCTTTTTTGGGGCCGCCCGCGCCCAGGTGCACGCCGTAGACCAGGCCGTACAGCACGTGCGCCGCATCCAGCTCGCCGTTGACCAGCTTGTCACGCACGCCGGGCCAGGACGATTCCTTGCTCGGCACGATCTTGATGCCGTACTTCTTGTCGAAGCCCAGCACGGACGCCATCACCACCGACGCGCAGTCGGTGAGCGGGATGAAACCGACTTTGACCTCTTCCTTTTCAGGCTTGTCCGAGCCGGCGGCCCAGACGCCTTGCGTGGCAAGGCCGGAGAGTGCGGTGGCGGCGCCGGCTTTCAACAGGCTGCGGCGAGTCAAGCTGATTTTGCTGTCCATCTTATCCCCATGCTAGTTTGTGAACTGCGGCAGGCGGACGCCTGCCCTGCAACTAGCTTTGCAATAGCTGTGCCAGGCCACGGAACGCGCAAATACGGGGCTTTATGCCGCTTGGCGGGGAAAGAAATGTATTTTCGGCACCGACATTGTGCGGCGCACCAAAAGCAGGCGCACCGCAACACGGCACGCGCGGCGGAGCGCTAGGCGGAGGGCACCAAAATGGGTTCGGCGCGCAGGCGCCCGGCCATCAGGTCGACAAAACTGCGGATGCGGGCCGAGCCCTGGCGGCTGTCGCGGTGCACGATGCTTACCGGCACGCCGGGCGTGGCATACTGTTCCAGCAACAAAGTCAGCTCGCCGGACGCCAGCAGCGCCTCGGCCTGGTAGGACAGCAGGCGGGTAATGCCGAAGCCGCGCCGCACCGCCTCGATGGCCGCGTCGTTGCTGTTGACCACCAGGCGCGGCTTGAAGCGCAGCGACTGGCTGCGGCCGGCGTTGGCGAAGCGCCAGTCCGGCGGTGTGCTGGAACCGGACGACATCACGATGACGTGTTGCGCCAGCGCCTCGGGGCTGGACGGCGTGCCGTGTTCGGCCAGGTAGGCGGGCGAGGCGCAGATCACGCGCCGCACCTGGCCCACGGTGACGGCGCGCAAGCTGGAGTCGGGCAGCTCGCCGATGCGCACCGCCACGTCGATACCCTCCTCCATCATATTGGTGACGCGGTCGACGAACATGGCGCTGACCTCCATGCCCGGATAGCGGCGCAGGTACTCGACGATGCCGGGCGTGATGTACTGGCGGCCGAACAGCACCGGCGCCGTCACCGACAAGTGGCCGCGCGGCGCGGCGTTGCTGCCGGCGGCCGCCTCGTCGGCCTCGTCCACCTCGGCGATGATGCGGCGCGCGTCGTCCAGGTAGCGCTGGCCGGCCTCGGTGACGCGCACATGGCGCGTGCTGCGGTCCAGCAGGCGCACGCCGAGGCGCTCCTCCAGCGTGGCGATGGCGCGCGTGACAGCCGGCGGCGACATCCCCAGCCGGCGCGCCCCGCCGGCAAAGCTCTGCTCCTCGCCGACGGCGACGAACACCCCCATCACATGCAAACGGTCCATATCAGCTCTTTAGCAGTTTGATCTTCGGGAACAGGCCGGGGGCCCGTTCCGAAGCGAAATCGATGAACAGCCGCACGCGCTGCGGCATCTGGGTGCGCTGCTGGTAATACATATAGATAGCGCCGCTGGTCACCGTGGTGGACGGCAGCAGGTGCACCAGCGTGCCAGCGGCCAGGTGCTGCGCGGCCATGTAACCGGCCAGCTGGCCGATCGCCATGCCGGCCAGCACCGCTTCGGCTTCGGCTTCGGCGGTGTTGAAGCTGGTCACGGCGGGGATGTCCTTGTAGATCGTGCCGCCCTCGCCGTGCAGTTCCCACGGCATCAGCCGGCCCGTGTTGGGCTGGCGGAAGCCGGTGCAGCGGTGCGCCAGCAGGTCGTCCACGCTCTGCGGCGCGCCGTAGCGGGCAATGTAGGCCGGCGCCGCGCACACCAGCAGCGCCAGCTCGCCGATGCGGCGCGAGATCAGGTTGCGCTCGGGCGGGTTGCCGCCCCGGAAGCCGACGTCGATCTTGGCTTCGATCAGGTCGGTGAAATGGTCTTCCAGCAGCAAGTCGAAGCGCACGCCGGGGTGCAGCGCCTGGAAGTCGCGCACCAGCGGGATCAGCAGGTGGCTGCCGAAGGACGTGGGCGCGGCCACGCGGATCATGCCGTCCATGTCCTGCCGGCTGTTGCGCACCTGCTCCAGCGCCTCGTCCAGCAGGCGCAGGCCGGGATTGGCCAGCTCGAACAGGCGCTGGCCCTCCTCCGTCAAACTCAGGCTGCGCGTGGTGCGGTGGAACAGGCGCACGCCCAGGTTGTCCTCCAGCTGCCGCACCGCCTTGCTGACCGCCTGCGGCGACAGCCCCACCTCGGCCGCCGCCTGGCTGAAGCTGCCTGCGCGGACAACGCCGATGAAAAGGGTGATGACGCGGGATTTATCCATGCGCTCCTGTGTTCCATTTTATTTACAACCAAAGCGTGAAAATCAAACGCCTTTACGCTATCTAGTGTAGCAGAGCTGCCCGCATAAACTGGCTTGCATTAACACCCCACCCCTCTCAAGGAGAACAGCATGTCCAAAGTATGGTTCATTACCGGTGCATCCCGCGGCTTCGGCGTCCTGATGGCCAAAGACGCGCTGGCGCGCGGCGACAGCGTGGTCGCCACCGCCCGCAATCCGCAATCCGTCATCGACGCGCTGGGCGAACAGCCCAATCTGCTGGCCGTGCGCCTGGACGTGACGCAGGAAGCGGCCGCCGTGCTGGCCGCGCGCGCCGCCGTGGAGCGTTTCGGCCGCATCGACGTGCTGGTCAACAACGCCGGCTACGGCCTGCTGGGCGCGGTCGAGGAAGCCAGCGCCGAGGAAGTGCGCGCGCTGTACGACACCAACGTGTTCGGCCTGCTCAACGTCACCCGCGCCGTGCTGCCGCAGATGCGCAGGCAAGGCAGCGGCCATGTGATCAATATGTCGTCCGTGGGCGGCTACACGGCGGCGGCGGGCTGGGGCGTGTACGGCTCCACCAAGTTCGCGGTGGAAGGCATCAGCGAAGCGCTGGCCGAGGAAGTACGGCCGCTGGGCATCCACGTCACCGTGGTCGAGCCGGGCTACTTCCGCACCGGGTTCCTGGAGGGGAACTCGCTGGTATCCACCGGCGCGCAGCTGGGCGACTATGCCGCCACCGTGGGCGCCATGCGCACGCTGGCCGCCAGCATCAGCCTGAAGCAGCCGGGCGACCCGCGCAAGCTGTCGCTGGCCGTGCTGCAGCTGGCCGACACGGCGCAGCCGCCGGTGCGCCTGCTGCTGGGCAGCGACACGGTGCGCATGGTGCGCGAGAAGAACCGTTTCGTCGAGCAGGAGCTGGGCGCATGGATCGGCCTGTCGCTGTCGACCGACCACGACGACGTGCAGCAGCAAGCCGCCTAAGGCGGCGGGGCCGGCTGGGGTGGCGGGACCGGGGCGACCGGCGTGACGGGCAGCGCGCTGCCGCAATCCTTGCAGAAGCGCGCCAGCACCTCGTGGCCTTCGGCGCGGCAAGCCGGGCAGCGCCGCAGCGGCGCGTAGCCGGTACTGCGCTGGTAGGCGATCTCCGAGCTGATGATGCCGGTCGGCACCGCCAGGATGCCCCAGCCCAGCAGCATCATCAGCGACGCCACCGCGCGGCCCAGGTCGGTCTTCGGCACCAGGTCGCCGAAGCCGACCGTGGTGACGGTGCTGATGGCCCAATAGACAGCGGTGGGAATGCTGGTATAGCCGTGCCGCGGCCCCTCCACCAGGAACATCACCGTGCCCAGCAGCAGCACCACCATCATCACCACCGACAGGAACACCAGGATCTTGCGCCGGCTCGCCATCAGCGCGCGGCCCAGCATGCCGTACTCCTGGATGTACAGGGTGAGCTTGAAGATGCGGAACATGCGCAGCAGGCGCAGGATGCGGATATCGAGCAGCACATGCGCGCCCGGCACCAGCAGCGACGCATAGCTGGGCAGCACGGCCAGCAGGTCGATAACGCCGAAGAAGCTGCGCGCATAGCGCAGCGGGCGCTGCACGCACAGCAGGCGGCCGATGTATTCCACGGTAAACAGCGCCGTGAAGAACCACTCCGCCCATGTCAGCAGCGTGCCGTGCTTCCGCGCCACCGGCGCCATGCTCGACAGCACCACTACCGCCACGCTCAGCACGATGGCGCCGATCAGCGCCAGGTCGAACAGGCGTCCGGCGTAGGTATCCGACTCGAAGATCACCGCGTACAGGCGCGCGCGCCAGCCGCCGGCCGGCTTGCCGTAGTGCTGCAGGGGATCGGTGGATGCGCTCACGGGCGCCGGCGCGGCATGGGGCGGCGATTCAGTCGGGGTCATGGTCAAGTACAGGCATGGAATCCGGCCATGATACCGCGCCCCCACTCATCTGGAAGCACACCACAGCCGCGAGAGCCGCCGCTTGCCTAAAATGACGAACCCCCACCGTTTTGCGCCATCAATTTCCCCGTCATTTCACCGCCCCACATAGCTAAAGCAAGCTGAGCCGCATTTTGCCTAAAATCGGGGTCAGACCCCTGGTTTTGGCAAAATGCGGCTCAGGCTGCCGGGCGGGTGATGGGTCAGGGGGCGAGCAGGCCGGCGCGGGGCGGGGTCCAGGCGGGGATGTCGGCGGGACAGGCGCGGCCGGCAGTGGCGGCCAGGTCGAGCGCGGTGAAGTTGCCGCGCGGGGTGGTGGCGAAGCGCATGTCGGTGGCGACGCCGTCCACGATGGCGGGCATGCGCGCGAAGCGCAGCCAGGCCGCCAGCCAGCAGTTGCCGCCGTTCTGGGCGCGCAGGCCGGCCAGGCTGCCGCTTACCTGGCCGTACAGGTCGATGCCGGGCACGGCGGCGCTGTGCGGCGGCGGGTCGAGCAGGCCGGACGGGCATTGCTGCGGCGGCAGCCAGTCCGGCGCCAGGCTGATCAGCCCGCGCCGCAGGCGGTAGCGGTCGGCCGCTGCGTCGGCTTCGATCGATACGAAGACCCAGCACAGCGGCTGCGCCGGGAAGGCGGTCATGGCCACGTCGTGAATGCGCGATTGCGGATCGGCTGCCTGCAGCGCTGCCAGCACCCGCTGGCGCCCGACCGTGCTGGCCACGCCTTGCGCGGCGACAAAGCCGGCGCACAGCAGCAGCGCCAGCGCCATGGCGCGCCGGCTGCGGCGCCGCGCGGCCTTCAGCACGGCCAGCCCGGCGCCCAGCGCCAGCAGGCCGGCCAGCGAGACCGCGCCCAGGAAGCCGCGCGCAGTGAAATAGCACAGCACGCCAGCCAGCCCCGCCAGCAGCAGCCAGCGCAGCCACGGCCAGCCCACCGCCATGATCAGCGGCACGCCGAACGCGACCCAGAACACGGGTTCGACTATGAAGATCATGTCGCCGTAGAACCAGCGCCCGTCGAACGGGTAAAACGGGTGCACGCCGTAGGAGTTGAGGAAGTCCATGCCGATGTGCAGCAGGAAGCCGAGCACCACCGCCGCCGCCAGCCCGGCGCGGGCCTGATGGCTGCGCCGCAGCAGCGCGCGCGCGTTCGGCCAAAGCAGCCACAGCAGCGCCACCAGCAGCAGCGCCTGCGGCACTTCGTACAGCAGGGTGTGGGTGTGGCCGCGATGGTGCAGCAGGTAGCCGAGCGGATCGGGCAGCAGCTTGGTCAGCAACAGGTCCAGATCGGGAAAATTGCTGGCCGCGGCGCACGCGGTGAGCAAGAGGCGGTGGCGGGTGCGCTGGCCCGCCTCGTCCGGCTCGGCGGGCAGGCTGCGCTGCACCAGTTCGCCGACGCCCAGGCCGACGACGGTGTGGGTGATGTTGTCCATTAATCTTCTGCGAAAAGCTGCTCGAGGCGGCGCGGGTAGTGGTTGAGGAAATCGCGCGTGACGGCGTAGTGTTCGGTGTCCTCGTACGCCATCTCGGTGATGCCGCTGGCGTCGAAGCAGTAGATCTTCGCGTTCGGGTAGGCCAGCAGGATAGGCGAGTGGGTGACGATGATGAACTGCGACGCTTGCTGCACCAGCTGGTGGATGGCCGACAGCGCGGCCAGCTGGCGATTGGGCGACAGCGCCGCTTCCGGCTCGTCCAGCAGGTACAGCCCCTGTCCCCGGAATTTTTCCAGCAAGACGGTCATGAACGCTTCGCCGTGCGAGCGCGAGTGCAGTTTGCGGTTACCGTAGCCGGTGGCACCGGGCATGTCGTCGATGTAGGTGGCGACGTTGTAGAAGCTCTCGGCGCGCAGGAAGTAGCCGTCGCGCGGGCGGCGGAAACTGCGCGAGAGCCTGAGCTGGTCCTGCAGCGTGGAGCCGGCGCGCGCGGTGTTGAGCAGGGTGTTGTGGATGGTGCCGCCTTCGATGCCGAAGCCCAGCGCCAGCGCCAGCGCTTCCAGCAGTGTCGATTTGCCGCTGCCGTTCTCGCCGACGAAGAAGGTGACGTCGGCGTGGAATGCCAGTTCGCGCAGCTCGCGCACGGCCGGCACGCAGTAGGGGAACAGCGCCAGGTCGACGCCGGGCCCGTACGCGGCGCTGACGCTTTGCAGGTAGGGCTTGGCTTGCAGTCCGCGCACTAGCGCTGCACCTCGACGCCGTGCCAGAAGGCGATGTGGTCCTTGATGTGCTGCGCCTTGTCGGACGGGTGGCGGTAGAACCAGGCGGCGTCCTCGTTGACCTTGCCGTCCACCACCAGGTGGTAGTAGTTGGCCGTGCCTTTCCACGGGCAGGTGGTGGTGTGCACGCTGTCCTGCAGGTACTCTTCGTTCACTTTCCCGATCGGGAAATAGACGTTGTTCTCGACGATCTGCACTTCGTCGTCGTTCGCTTCGGCGATCACTTCGCCGTTCCAGATTGCTTTAGGCATGGCTGCCTCCTGTGAACTGAATCAGCTTTCCACCCGGTCGCGCCCGTTGGCCTTGGCGCGTGCCAGCGCCTGTTCGGCCGCGCGCAGCAGGCTGTCGCCGTCGTTGATGTCCATGTGGTTGAACGAGCCGACGCCGATACTGGCCGTGACCGGCAGCAGGCGCCCGGCTTCGCGGTGGATCTGCGCGGCGATCTTGCCGCGCAGGTTGTCGGCGAGCTTGAGCGCGCCCTCCTTCGGCGTGTTCGGCAGCAGCACGCAGATTTCCTGGCCGCCGTAGCGCCCGGCCAGGTCGATGACGCGCACGTTTTCGCGCACCAGGCGGCCAACATTGGCCAACACCAGGTCGCCCGCCTCGTGCCCATGGCGTTCATTGACGGCCTTGAAGCCATCCAGGTCGATCAGCAGCGCCGACAGCGGGGTGCGGAAGCGGCGCGTGCGCGCCACTTCGAAACTCAGCTTGCCCAGCAGCGCGCGCCGGTTGTGCAGGCCGGTCAGTTCATCGGTGGTGGCCAGCTCTGCCAGCTGGGCCTGGGCCGCCTGCAGCGCGCAGCGGGCGGCGCGCGCCTCCAGCAGCGCCATGGCCTGGGCGGCCAGGCGGCGCAGGCTGCGCGCCTGGGCGTGGTCCAGCCGGCCCGGCTTGACGTCCATCACGCTCAGGGCGCCGATGGCGTAGCCGTCCGGCGTGATGAGCGCGGCGCTGCTGTACATGCGCAGACGGGGCGCTGCCTGCGTCAGCGGCATGCGGGCAGTGCGCGGGTCGGCGCTCAGGTCTTCGATTTCAGTGGCCTGCTGCCCCAGCACGGCCAGCGAGCAATAGCTTTGCCCGCGCGGCAGCGTATCGGTGGGCATGCCGCTGGCGGCCAGGATCCAGGCATGCTCGGCGTCCACCAGGGTGACCTGGGCGTAAGGCACGCCGCACAGCTGCGCGGCAAGCTCGGCGAGGAAGGCGAGTTCTTCGCAGCCCGGCATGTGCAGCGCGTGGTAGCGCTGCAGCGCCGCCACGCGGCGGCTGTCGTCCGGCGGGATTGCGCAGCTGAACGGATGGGCGCCCAACGGATGTATATTCTCTGCAGCCAGCATGAACCTTCCCTTCGTAGCGTCGTTGCGCTTGTCTAGTGTATAAGCTTCGGTGCTACATAGACAAGTTTAGCGCAAGCCCGCGCCGGCAGCAAATCGGCAGGGCTCAGCCGCCGGCCATGATCTGGCGCAGCGCGCGCTCGAACAGCTCGGCCGGCTGGCCGCCCGAGATCAGGTGGCGGTCGTTGATGATGACGGCCGGCACCGAGCTGATGCCCTGGCCCTGGTAGAACTGCTCGGCGGCGCGCACGTCCGCAGCGTAGCGGTCCGAGGCCAGCACGGCCGCCGCGCCTTGCGCATCCAGCCCGGCCTTGACGGCGGCCGCCTGCAGCACCGCGTGCGCGCTCGGGTCTTCGCCTTCGGTGAAGTAGGCGGTAAACAGGGCGTGCTTCAGCGCGCGCTGCTTGCCCCCGCCCTGCTCGCCGGCCCAGTGCAGCAGGCGGTGCGCGTCGAAGGTGTTATAGATGCGGCTGCGCTTGCCCATCGCAAAGTCGAAGCCGACCTCGGCGCCGCGCTGGCGTATCATGGCGCGCGACTGTTCCTGCTGCTCCGGCGTGGCGCCGTATTTCTGGGTGATGTGTTCGGTGATGTCCTGCCCTTGCGGCCCCATGTTGGGGTTCAGTTCGAAGGGCTGGAAGTGCAGCGCGGGGGCCGCCTCGGCGCCGATGTTCTTCAGCGCGGTTTCCAGCGCGTTCAGGCCCACGGCGCACCAGGGGCAGGAAACGTCGGAAACGAAATCGATTTTGATGGGGGTGGTCATGGCGGCCTCGCAGAGTGAATCCCTGCAAGATGGGGCCGCCACGGCCTATTTCAACGCTTACTTCTTTTTCGCCGCCTTGGCCGCGCCGGCGCTCTTGCTGCCGATGCGGCTTTCCTTGCCGGCCATCAGGTTGGAGATGTTGGCGCTGTGGCGGAACAGCAGCAGCATGCTCATGGCCGCGACCGCCAGCAAAATGGCGTCGATGCCGAACAGCAAGCCATAGTAGAACGGCGCGAACACGGCGGCGGCCAGCGCGGCCAGCGACGAGTAGCGGAAGGCATAAGCGACCACCAGCCAGGTGGCCAGGGTCGCCAGGCCCAGCCAGACATTCAGGCCCAGCAGCACGCCGGCGGCGGTCGCCACGCCCTTGCCGCCCACGAAGCGGAAGAAGACCGGCCACAAGTGGCCCAGGAACACGGCAATGGCCACCAGCGCGATGGCGACGTCGCCCACGCCCAGCTGTTCCTGGTAGCGCACCGCCAGCCATACCGCCAGCCAGCCCTTGGCGGCGTCGCCGATCAGGGTGGCAATGGCGGCTTTTTTGTTACCGCTGCGCAACACGTTGGTCGCCCCCGGGTTCTTGGAACCGTAGGTGCGCGGATCGGCAATGCCGAACAGTCTGCTCGCCACCACGGCAAACGAGATCGAGCCCAGCAGGTAGGCGCCCACGGCCATCGCCACTGTCATCAGTGCTGTATTCATAGCTATCCTTCTTGTTCTATTTTCGCCGGCCACTGCGGCGCGGCTGACGACTATACAACAAGCGGCCGTCAGTCAGCCAGTGCGCAATGCACGGGTCTGGCCGCGATCAAGTCCAGCAGCACCTGCGGCCGGATGCCGACCAGGTAGCCGCGCCGTCCGCCATTGATGTAAATCGTCTCCAGCGCCAGGATGGATTCCTCCACATAGACCGGCAAGGCTTTCTTGGTGCCGAACGGCGAGGTGCCGCCCACCAGGTAGCCGGAATGGCGCTGCGCCACCTCCGGCTTGCACGGCTCGACCGACTTGCAGCCGATGCCGCGCGCCAGGTTCTTGGTCGACACCTTGCAGTCGCCATGCATCAGCACGATCAGGGGCCTGGCCGCTTCGTCCTGCATCACCAGCGTCTTGACGACGGCGTGCTCGTCCACGCCAAGCTCGCGCGCCGACACCGTGGTGCCGCCGTGTTCCTGGTAGTCATAAGGGTGTTCGGAGAACGCCACCTTGTGCTTGCGCAGCATCTGGGTCGCCGGGGTTTCCGAAATATGCTCTTTTTTGGCCATGCCGTGATACGCTAACCGTTCAATAGGAGTTTCGTTATGCGGGAAGAAATTCGCTTCGCGACGTTTAATGTCTGCAATCTCGCCCCGCCGGGCGCTCAATTGTACGATAACCTGCCGCCGCTTTCTGAACAGGAATACGAGGCCAAGGCGGCGTGGACCGCGCAGCAGCTGGACCAGCTCGACGCCGACGTGGTCGCTTTCCAGGAGATCTTTTCGCAGGCCGCGCTGCGCGACGTGCTGTCGCGCACCCGCAAGTACCAGGACGCCATCCACGCCGGCTTCGACCCGGACCCGCACGCCACCCGCCTGACGCCCAACGTGGCGCTGGTGTCGCGCCTGCCGCTGGCGGGGCCGCCCGCGGTGTACGCCGAGTTTCCGCAAGGCGTGGTGTCCGACTCCGGCAATCCCGATGCCGACCGCTTCGCGCGCGCGCCGCTGCACGCGCAGGTGGTGCTGAGCAACGAGACCGTGGTGGACGTGGTGGTGGTGCACCTGAAGTCGCGCCGCCCCGACTACCGGCGCGACGACTGCGGCGAGGACCCGCTGCACTTCGCACTGGCCAACCTGCGCTCGCTGGTGTGGCGCGGCACCGAGGCGGTGGCGCTGCGTGTGCTGCTGAGCAAGGTGATGAAGGACGGCAAGCGCCCGTGCATCGTCATGGGCGACTTCAACGACACGGCCGACGCCGTCACCACCACCATCGTGCTGGGCGCTAACCCGTCCTGCGAACCGGGCGAAGCGCTGCGCGGGCGCATGTTCGACTGCGCCCAGATCCAGCTGCGCCAGGACCATTTGCGGCAAGTGGGCTACACCACCGTGCACGAGGGGCATTACAGCACCATCGACCATGTGCTGGTGTCGGAGGAATTCCACCCGGATTCGCCGCGCGCCATCGGCGCGGTGTACGACGTGGCGTACATGAACGACCACCTGAGCCAGCAGCGGCCCGAGACCTCGGACCACGGCCAGGTGCTGGTGCGGCTCAGGCTGAAGTAAGCAGCGGCCCCAGCGCGCTGGCCCGCACTTGCGCGTCGGCCAGGTAGCCCTGGTACTGGTGGCAGCCCACGCTGCGCAGGAAGTTGAGCTGCTCGCGCGTTTCCACCCCTTCCGCGATGGCCACCATGTCCAGGCTGCGCGCCATGGCCACGATGGCGGTGATGACTGCCGTGTTGCCGTCCAGCGTATGGACGAAGGACCGGTCGATCTTCAGCTTGTCCACCGGATAGTCCTTCAGATAGCCCAGCCGCGAATAGCCGGTGCCGAAGTCGTCTATCGTCAAGCGCACGCCCAGGCCGTGCAGCGCCTGCAGCGTGTCCTGCGCGGCGTTGCCGCCCTTCATGATGATGGCCTCGGTCAGCTCCAGTTCCAGGCAGGACGGGTCCAGGCCGGACGCCGCCAGCGCGTCGCGCACGCTGGCCAGCAGGCCCTTCTGCGCGAACTGCGCCGCCGACAGGTTGACCGCCACCACCAGGCTGAACCCCGCCTGGCGCCAGCGCTGCGCGCTGCGGCAAGCCTGCTGCAGCACCCAGTTGCCGATGGGGATCATCAAGCCGGCGTCCTCCGCGGCCGACATGAAGCGCTCCGGGCGCAGCAGGCCCAGCTCGGGGTGGCGCCAGCGCAGCAGCGCTTCGACCCCCACCGGCGCCCCGCTGGCGATGTCCAGCTCGGCGTGGAAGGCCAGTTCGAACTGCTGCGTGCGCAGCGCCTGGCGCAAGCCGTTTTCCATCTGCACGCGCTCGGCGATCTGGGCGTGCATCTCGGCGTTGAAGAACTGGAAGCCGTTGCGCCCGCTCTCCTTGGCGTGGTACATGGCCACGTCCGCGTTGTTGATCAATTGCTCGATGCCGTCGCCGTCGTTGGGGTAGAGGCTGATGCCGATCGAGCCGGACACGTGCAGCGCGTGCGGCCCCAGCTGGAAGGGCTGGCCGATGGCGCTCAGTACGCTGCCGGCCACGTGCGCGGCCTGGTCCACGCCGCCGATGTCGGCCAGGATGATGAGAAATTCGTCGCCTCCCTGGCGGCTCACGGTGTCGGCGCCGCGCACGCACTTCACCAGCCGCGCGGCGATCTCCTTGAGCAGCTCGTCGCCCACCTGGTGGCCCAGCGTATCGTTGACGTCCTTGAAGCGGTCCAGGTCGATGAACAGGATGGCCAGCATGGTGTGGTTGCGGCGCGCCGACGCCAGCGCCAGGCTGAGCCGGTCCAGCAGCAGCACCCGGTTCGGCAGGTCGGTCAGGTAATCGTGCTCGGCCAGGTGGCGCGTGTGGTCTTCGCTGCGCTTGCGGTCGGTGATATCGGACAGCATGCCCATGTAGTTGCTGACCTGGTCGGCGCTGTCGCGGATGGTGGTCAGCGACAGCCAGCCGGGGAACAGTTCGCCGCTCTTGCGGCGGCAGCTCACTTCGCCCTGCCAGTGGCCGGTGGCGTCCATTTCCTGCCACACCTGGCGCTGGAAGTCGTCCGGCGCCACGCCGCCGTGGTGAAAGCGCAGCGGCCGCCCCAGCATGTCCTCGGCCGCATAACCGGTAATCAGCGTAAACGAGCGGTTGATGGCGATGATGGCGCGGTGGCGGTCGGTCAGCACGATGGCGTCGCGGCAGTTCTCGAACACCTGGGCCGCCAGGTGCAGCGTGCGCTCGGCCTGCTTGCGGGCGCCGATGTCGCGCACCACCACGTAGAACAGGTAGCCGTGGTCCAGGGAAATCGAGGTCATCAGCACTTCGGCCCAGAACGCCTCGCCGCTGCAGTTGACGAAGCGCCAGTCGTAGCGCAGGCTGCCGTCGCTGTGGCCGTAGTCCTCCATGCCGGGCAGCGGCGGCGTGCCGGCCGGCGACGGCTGCTGCTTGGAAAAGTCGCGCAGGCGCCGGCCCACGATGTCCTCCCGGTTGCGGCACTTGAACAGCGCCAGCGCGGCCGGGTTCAGGTCGGTGATGCGCTCGCCCTGCAGCATCAGGATGGCGTCGCTCGAACGCATGTACATCTGCAGGAAATTGACACCGGCCGCGCGCAGCGCCTCGTCCTCCAGGCGGCGCGCGGTGATGTCGGCGTCCACGCAGAACAATTGCCGCACCACGCCGTCCTGCGCCACCGGAAACAGGGTGGAACTGACCCACAGCCGGCGTCCGCCGGCCGTGCTGACCTGCCAGTCCCGCGCCGGCTTGGTGCGTCCGCTGCGCCAGGCGTCCGCCAGCGCCTGCGCGCGCTGGTCCGCGCGCTCGTAGCTGAGCAGCCTGGCCAGCGGCCGGCCCAGCGCGCCCTCGGCCGGAATGCCGTACAACTCGGCGCAGCTGTTGTTCCAGAACACCACATTGCCCGCATCGTCGATGCAATGCACGGCCACCAGCTGGGACGGCTCCACGGTGTCGATCAGGCGGGAAATCAGTTCCAGCGCGTCCGGCACCGGGACCGCGCCGGCGGCCGCGGCCGCGGGATGGGCCGGACCGGCGGCCGCGCCACCGGCAGGAGCCCCGGCCGGGGGACTGGAGGGCGGACTGGAGGGCGGACTGGAGGGCGGACCGGGCCTGGCCGGCTCAGGCACGGCCGGGGCCGGCGCGTTGTTCGGTGCTTGCGGCTCCACATTGGCCTCGC
The DNA here is from genome assembly GCF_059704565.1 of Massilia sp. NBRC 108631. Lineage (NCBI taxonomy): Bacteria > Pseudomonadati > Pseudomonadota > Betaproteobacteria > Burkholderiales > Oxalobacteraceae > Massilia > Massilia sp. NBRC 108631. The sequence goes on along the minus strand of NZ_BAAKJE010000261.1, from coordinate 23,294 downwards.
TGCGGGTTGTGCCCGCTGGGGGCGTTCCATCCATCTTCACCCGGTCCGTGACGCAGGCATTGCGCTGCGTCAAAGGTGCGCCCTGCGACGATACCGTGCGGCACCTTCCATCCCGCCTTTTTGCAGTTCAGCCGCTCTTTTCACCGCTTTGTCGCACCGGCGTGGTGCGGCCTCTTGAAATTCCCTACAGTGGCAACATCCAAAAATGGCCTCCCAGAGAAACAACATGAAAATAGAGACCTTGCCCCTGCCCTCCCAGCCAGACCACGCCGCCAAACCCGCCCAGCAGGCGGGCAAACGCTGGCGCGCGCCGGCGGTGGCCCTGATCGTGCTGGCCGTGGCCGGCGGCGGCTGGAGCGTCATGCAATCGCGCAGCCAGGCGCCGGCGGCAACGGCAGCGGCCGACAGCGCCGCCGACAAGAAACCCAAGGGCCCGGACGTGTACGAGCTGGCCGCCGCCGACGTGGCCGCCATCGATGCGCGCGCGCTGTCGCTCAGCCTGCCACTGTCCGGATCGCTGGCCCCCATCAGCCAGGCCACCATCAAGGCCAAGGTCTCGGGCGAAGTGCGGGAAACCACGGTGCGCGAAGGCATGGCGGTGACCCGGGGCCAGCTGCTGGCGCGGCTGGACCAGGCCGACCTGCAGGCCCGCCTGACGCAGCAGCAAGCCGTGCTGGACGAGGCGCAGGCCAAGCTGGCCCTGGCCAGCCGCAACCACGCCAACAGCCAGGCCCTGCTCAAGCAAAACTACATTTCCTCGACTTCCTACGACACCACCGCCAACGGCGTGGAACTGGCGCGGGCCAACGTGAAATCGGCCAGCGCCATGGTGGACATGGCCCGCATTGCGCTGAACGACAGCGTGATCCGCGCGCCGATGAGTGGGGTCGTTTCCAAACGCCATGTGCAGGCGGGCGAGAAAGTCGCGCCTGACATGCCCGTCTACACCATCGTCAACCTGGACGAGCTGACCCTGGAGGCGCAAGTGCCGACCTCGGAGATCCCGCGCGTGAAAGCGGGCCAGGAAGTGGCCTTCCGGGTCGATGGCTTCACAGTCAATGGCCAGCCGCGCGAATTCCACGGCAAGGTGGCGCGCATCAATCCGACCGCCGAGCCGGGCTCGCGCGCCATGCTGGTCTACATTTCGGTGCCGAACAAGGACGGCGCCCTGCTGGGCGGCATGTTCGCCAAGGGCAATATCGTCACCGAGCGCTCGGCCGTCATGCCGCTGGTGCCGGTGGACGCGCTGCGCAGCGACGGCGGCCGCCAGGTGGTGTACAAGGTGGACCAGGGCAAGGTGGTGGCGCAGCCGGTGACGCTGGGCCTGCGCAACGAGGACACCGGCTACGCCGAAGTGACCGCGGGCCTGCAGCCGGGGGCGCAGGTGATCGTGGCCAAGCTGGACGCGGTGAAACCGGGCGCCCGGGTCAAGCTGGCCGCGCCGGCCGCCGCCCCGGCGGCGTCCGCCACGGCCAAGGCCAGCGTGCCGGGCCAGCGGAGCTGAGCCATGTGGATCACCAAAGTCAGCATTAAAAATCCGGTGTTCGCCACCATGGTCATGGTGGCGCTGATGGTGCTGGGCCTGTTCGCCTACCAGCGCCTGGGCGTGGAATCCATGCCCAATGTGCAGCTGCCGTTCGCCGCCATCGAGATCGAATACCCGGGCGCTTCGCCGGAAGCGGTGGAGAACGACATCACGCGGCCGGTGGAAGACATCGTCAACACCGTCAGCGGCGTGAAGACCATCCGCGCCAACTCGTGGGAAGGCCGGGCCGGCATCTACCTGGAATTCCAGCTGTCCACCAATATGGACCGCGCGATGCAGGAACTGCGCGACAAGGTGGCGCTGGTGCGTCCGCGCTTCCCCAAGGAAGCCAAGGACCCCTTCATCGCGCGCGAGGAAGGCGACAATGAGCGCCCGGTGGTGACGCTGTCGCTCAGCTCGGACAAGCACAGCCTGCGCGAGCTGTCCACCATGACCGACCAGATCATCACCAAGCGCTTCCAGAACGTGGCCGGCGTGGGCCAGGTGCGCGTGCTGGGCACCACCAAGCGCCAGGTGCTGATCAGCCTGAAGCCCAACGAGATGACGGCGCAGGGCATCGGCGTGGACGAGGTGATCCGCGCGATCCAGACCACCAACGCCAATCTGCCTGCCGGCAACATCAGCCAGTCCGTCACCGAACAGCTGGTGCGGGTGGAAGGCAAGATCAAGGACGCGCGCGAGTTCAACAAGATCATCGTGGCGCGCCGCGCCAACGGCCCGGTCTACCTGGACCAGGTGGCCAGCGTGGTCGACGGCGAGGAAGAGGCGCAATCGTATTCGCGCATCGACGGCAAGCCCGGCATCTCGCTGGAAGTGACCAAGGTGCAGGACGCCAATGTGGTGGTGGTGGGCGAAGGCGTGCGCAAGGCCGCCGAGGCGCTGCAGCAGACGCTGCCGGCCGGGATCCGGCTGCACATCCTCGATTCGCAGTCCGAGCGCGTGCAAAGCCAGCTCGACAACGTGAAGCGCACCATCATCGAAGGCGCCGTGCTGACCATGGTGATCGTGTTCTTCTTCCTGAAGTCCTGGCGCTCGACCATCATCACCGGCCTGACCCTGCCCATCTCCGTCATGGCCAGCTTCATCGCCATGCAGGCCTTCGGCTTCACCTTGAACTTCCTGACCTTGATGGCGCTGTCGCTGTGCATCGGCCTGCTGATCGACGACGCCATCGTGGTGCGCGAAAACATCGTGCGCCACTTCGGCATGGGCAAGGACCACCACCAGGCGGCCGAGGACGGCACCAACGAGATCGGCCTGGCCGTCATGGCCACCACCTTCGCCATCGTGGCCGTGTTCATCCCGGTGGCCTTCATGGACGGCATCATCGGCCGCTTCTTCCTGCAGTTCGGCATCACCGTGGCGGTGGCCGTGCTGGTGTCGCTGTTCGTCTCCTTCACGCTGGACCCGATGCTGTCGTCGGTATGGCCGGATCCGGAGCAGGACCGCTTCAAGTACCTGCCGTGGCTGGGCCGCTTCATGGACTTCGTCGAGCGCGGCGTGGACAGCCTGCACGTGGTGTACGGCAAGGTGCTGGCGGTGGCGCTGGACTGGCGCAAGACCACGCTGGCGGTGACCGCCGCCATCTTCGCTGGCAGCCTGCTGCTGGTGCCGATGATAGGCGGCGAGATGTTCCCGGAAACCGATGAGGGCTGGGTCAACATGCGCTTCAAGACCCCGGTCGGCTCCAGCCTGGAATACACCAACGACAAGGTCAAGCAGGTGGAAGCGGCGCTGGCGCCGTTCAAGGAAATCGACAGCATCCTGTCCAACGTGGGCACGCGCGACGGCCGCAACTCGGCCGAGGTGAACCTGAAGCTGACGGACGTGAAGAAGACCCACCGCCGCTCGCAGAAGGCGCTGGAAAAAGCCATCCGCGAACGGCTGGCGCCGATTGCCGGCATCCAGCTGTCGGTGGGCCAGAAGCCGATCTTCATCGCCATCCTGGGCACCGACGAGGCCAAGCTGGACGCCGTGGCGCGCGAGCTGATGGACAAGATGCGCAAGATCAAGGGCGTGGCCGACCTGGAATACAGCCAGGAGGGCGCCAACCCGTCCACCATGATCAAGATCAACCAGGAACTGGCCAGCGACCTGGGCCTGTCGGTGCAGCAGATCGGCGCCGCCTTGCGGCCCTTCGTGGCCGGCGAGAAGGTCAGCCACTGGCTGGCCTCGGACGGCCAGAACTACGAAGTCAACGTGCAGCTGCCGAAGTCGGGCCGCCAGCGCGTGATGGACCTGGCCGACCTGTCGATCGCGTCCAGCAAAACCAACGCCGACGGCACGCCGCGCATGGTGCCGCTGCGCCAGGTGGTGGAATTCATCCCCTCGTCCAGCCCGCAGGTACTGAAGCGCCAGGCACTGCAGCGCCGGGTGGCGGTGTACGCCGGCGTGGAAGGCCGTCCCGGCGGCGACGTGGACGCCGACGTGCAAAAGGCCATGAAGACCATCGTGCTGCCGGCCGGGGTACGCTTCGACGTGGCCGGCAACGCGCAGGAGATGGCCGAAACCATGAGCGGCGCCATGACGGCGCTGGGCGTGGCGGTGATCTTCATCTACCTGGTGCTGGCTTCGCAGTTCGGCAGCTTCCTGCAGCCGGTGGCCATCATGACGTCGCTGCCGCTGTCGCTGATCGGCGTGCTGCTGGCGCTGCTCATTACCGGCAGCACCTTGAACATCTTCTCGGTGATCGGTTTCATCATGCTGATGGGCCTGGTGACCAAGAACGCGATTTTGCTGGTGGACTTTACCAACCACGGCCAGCAGGAAGGCCTGGGCCAGCGCGCAGCCATCATGCAAGCCGGCCAGGTGCGCCTGCGCCCCATCATGATGACCACCCTGGCGATGATCTTCGGCATGTTGCCGATGGCCATAGGCCTGGGCGACGGCGGCGAAACGCAGGCGCCCATGGGCCGCGCCGTGATCGGCGGCGTCATCACCTCCACCCTGCTGACGCTGGTGGTGGTGCCGGTGGCCTACACCTACCTGGACACGCTGGGCAAGCGCTGCGCGCGCTGGCTGGGCGGCCGCAAGGAAGCGGCCACGGTGGCAGCCGTGGCTGAACAAACCAAAACGGCGGATGCCGCCTGACCCCTGGAGCGATATGACTGGAAGAAGATCCGTGACCCTGGCCGCCCTGGCCGCCCTGGCCGCCCCGCTGCCGCTGCTGGCGCAGCCGGCGCCGGCGTCGGAACCGGTGGCCGCAGCGGTGGCCGTGACTGCTGCCGAACCCGCCGCCGAGCCTGCGGCCGAACCGGCCAGGGACAAGAACGCCGTGGTGGTCAACGGCATCCGCAACCCGGAGCTGAAGACCTACCGCGTGATGGCCGCCGGGCTGGACGCCTTCGACGACTACCACGAACTGGCGCCCACCGCGCCGGAAGTGCGCTTCAAGCTGCGCCCGCGCAGTGCGGCGCAGGCCGCCGACATGGAAAATCTCGCCATGCGCATTGCCGGCGACACCATCTCGATTCCGCTGGCGGTCGCGGCCGATCATACTTTCTCGCTGCCGCGCAGCGACGAAGCCAGGAAGGAAAACGCGGATCTGTTGCTGAACAAGCCCAAAGGCAGCTACCGCTGGCGGCCGGACATCCACAGCGTGGGCGTGCCGGAAGGCATGCGCCGGCTGGGCGACCTGCGGCTGGAATGCAAGGTGCTGGTGGCTACGGCCAAGGAGGAGATTGGATTCTTCTTTACCGGCGTGATCAACACGCTGCTGCTGACCACCGACTGGTGCAGCCACGAAAAGATACAGCTGTCCACGGCGGCAGCGCGCCGCATTGCCAGCGCCACGCTGACCTACGGCGACCAGCGCGTGCCGTTGAAGGTGAGCAGCGACGGCAACAGCTATACGCCGCCGCTGGGCAACAAAGCCTACCCGCACGACGCCCTGATCGACATCCAGTACGCCGATGAGCCGGCGGCCTGAGCCGCCTCGCCGGCGTCAGTTGACGGTCAGCACGGCGGCCGCGCTGGTGGCGCTGCCGTAGGTATTGGTGATCACCACGTCGTAGCTGGCAGCGTCGGCGCTGGCCACACTGGCGATGGTGTAGCTGGCCGCGGTGGCGCCCGTGATGTTGGTGCCGGCCTTGCGCCACTGGTAAGTCAGCGTCGGCGTGCCGGAGGCGGCCACGGTGAAGGTGGCCGGTTTTCCGGCCGCCACGGTCAGCGCCACCGGCTGGGTGGTAATGGCCGGCAACAGGCCCACTGTCAGCACGGCTGCAGTGCTGGTCACGCTGCCGAGGCTGTTGGTCACCACCACGTCGTAGCTGCCCGCATGGGTGGCATAGGCAGGGCTGAAGGTAAATTTGCTGGCGGTGACGCCGGGCACGGCCACGCCGTCCTTGCGCCACTGGTAGCTCAGCTTGCCGCCCGTTGCCACCACGCTGAAGCTCGCTTCCTGGCCGGCCACGACGGTCACGGCGACCGGCTGGGTGGTGATGGCGATCTGCGTGTCCGTCACCGCGGGTTCGCCGTCGCCGCCACCGCCGCCACAGGCGCCCAGGGACATGGTCAAGGCAGCGGCCATTGCACAGGCCGTCAGTTGCAGCAGATTCTTCTTCATATACAGTTCCCGCAGAGTAAAGTCAGCGAGAGTATAGGACCGCAACCATGCCGGGCAGACACGGTCTTGTGTAAAATTATGCAATAAGTTGTTACCAAACGTAACGGCGCGGCCGCTTCATTCCTGTGCGGGGGGCGCTTCCCCGGAGCTGTCGCCGGCGCTGTCGTCGCCATCCTGTTCGCTACCCTGCTCACCGTCAGGCCTGCTCTTTGCTTCCAGCTTGCGCCTCGCCTTCTCCTCGGCCTTTTTCTTCTTCTCCAGCTCTCGTTGGCGCTTTTCATACTGGAAATTTGTCTTAGCCATTTGCCACCTCTCTATGTTGCGAACGGTGTTCGTCCAGCTACATTATGACGCAGTTGCGGCCGACGCAAATTTTTCAGCCTCGGGGATGATGTTGCGCATGCAAATGCTTCAGGCGCTCGCGCGCCACATGGGTGTAAATCTGCGTGGTGGAGATGTCCGAGTGGCCCAGCAGCAGCTGCACCACGCGCAGGTCCGCGCCGTGGTTCAGCAGGTGGGTGGCGAAAGCGTGGCGCAGGGTGTGCGGCGACAGCGGCGAGGTGATGCCGGCCTTTTGCGCATGCTTCTTGATGATGACCCAGAACATCTGGCGCGTCATCGGCCCGCCGCGCGCGGTCACGAACAGCGCATCGTCCTGCTGGCCGTCCAGGATGGCCCAGCGCGCCTCGTGCATGTAGCGCTCTATCCACTGGCGCGCCTGGCCGCCAAACGGCACCAGGCGCGTCTTGGCGCCCTTGCCGGTGATGCGCAGCACGCCGTCGTTCAGGCTTAGCTCGAACGTCTTCAGCGCCACCAGTTCGGACACCCGCAGGCCGCTGGCATACATCAGCTCCAGCATGGTGCGCTCGCGCAGTCCCAGCGGCGTGCGCACGTCGGGCGCGGCCAGCAGCGCTTCCACCTGCGCCTCGCTGAGCGTGTGCACGAAGCGCTGCGCCTGCTTGGCGGAGGCCAGCTTCAGGCACGGATCGGCCGCCACCAGTTTCTGCCGCAGCGCATACTGGTAATAGCGTTTCAGCACCGACAGGCGGCGGTTGGATGTGCTGGCCTTGGTGTCCTCGTGGCGCGCGCTGAAATAGGCGTCGATGTCGTGCGTGGCCACCCCGTGCAGGCCGGCCACGGCCGGGCGCGCCACCGCCAGCCAGTGCGCGAACGCCTTCAGGTCGCGCCGGTAGGCGTCCAGCGAATTCTTCGCCAGGCCGTCCTCCAGCCACAGCGCGTCGCAGAAATCGTCGATCAAAGCAAGGTTGTCTGCTGCCATGCGTACTCGCTGTGTCCTTCGTGCGCCAGCAGCCAGCGCTTGACGTTCAGGTGGAAGCCGTTGGCGTCGTCGTGGTGGGCGAAGCCGCCCAGGCCGTTGGCGCCGGTCACGCGGTGGCACGGCACGGCCAGCGGGAACCAGTTCTGGCCGCAAGCCTGGCCGATGGCGCGCGGTGCCGATTCCAGGAATTTGGCCAGTTCGCCGTAAGTGCGCACCTGGCCGCGCGGAATGCTGCCGATGGCGGCCCACACGCGGCGCTGGAACTCGCTGCCGACCTTGGCCAGCGGCAAGGTGAACTGGAAGTCGGCGTCGGCGCAGTAGCGCAGGATCTGCTCGGCCGCCAGCGCGGCCACCGCGTCCTGCGCCTCCTTCTCGGCGTAGTCCGGCGGCAGGTAGACCAGTTCGGTCACCAGCGCGCCGCCGGTGCGGATGCCCATCGCGCCGAACGGGGTGGCGACGATGGCATTGAAAAGATGGCTACTCTGTTGTTTATTCATCACAGTTGTCGGGCACAATGTTGCATCAATACTACACCACCAAAATGGGGCAGGCAAAAAAAAAGCGCACTGCAACAGTGCGCTTTCAATCCTGCTTGCACGGAACCGGCCGTTTGGCGTCGACGTAGCACACTTGTGGCGGCCTTCGGCGATCTTCCAACGACATACTGTGAACCGTGTGTCTCCTCAATGTATATGCGGCATTCAAGGCCGTTATTTTACTTACTCTCCCCACTAAACCTCATGTTCTTGCTACCAGGGCAGATATCGTTATTTGTTTTGTTTGCCTCTGGAGCGAAGCAATCATAACTGATCCACTTCGCTTTTTGCTCATTTTTTTGAGCCAAGAAAATTTTTAGTTTAGGAGTAAATCAAGTTAGGCAACCACAGCGAAATTTGTGGTACGTAGGTTACCACCACCAGGAAACCGAGCATGGTGAGCAGCCACGGCCACACCGCCACGGTCAGTTCGGTAATCCCCATTTTGGTGATTCCCGACGCCACATACAGGTTCAGGCCGACCGGCGGGTGGCACATGCCCACTTCCATGTTGACAACGATCAGGATGCCGAAGTGCACAGGATCGATGCCCAGCTTCATGGCCACCGGGAACAGGATGGGCGCCATGATCAGCACGATCGACGACGGTTCCATCACGTTACCGGCCAGCAGCAGCAGGATGTTGACCACCAGCAGGAAGCTGATCACGCCCAGGCCCTGGCCGGTGATCCACTCCGCCATTTGCTGCGGAATGTTTTCGCTGGTCATCAGGAAGGAGAACAGCACGGCGTTGGTGATGATGTAGAGCAGCATGGCCGACATCGCCGCCGAATCCAGCAGCACCTTGCCCACTTGCTTGAGCTTCAAGTCCTTGTAGACGAACACGGCAATGAAGAAGGCGTACACGGCTGCCATGGCGGCCGCCTCGGTCGGCGTGAACGCGCCGCTGTAGATGCCGCCCATCACGATGACGATCAGCAGCAAGCCCCAGGCGCTCTTGCGGAAGGTGGCCCAGCGTTCGCCCCAGCCGGCTTTCGGCATGCGCGGGTAGTTGTGCTTGCGGGCCAGGAACCAGGTGGTCACGCCCAGCAGGAAGGCCAGCATGATGCCCGGCACCACGCCGGCCATGAACAGCTTGCCCACCGAGGTATTGGTGGTGACCGAGTACATCACCATCACGATCGACGGCGGGATCAGGATGCCCAGCGCGCCCGAGGTGGTGATGACGCCGGCGCCGAAGCCCTTCGGGTAACCCTGGCGCACCATGGCCGGCAGGATGATGGAGCCGATCGCCACCACGGTGGCTGGCGAAGAGCCGGACACGGCCGCGAACAGCGCGCAGGCCAGCACGCCGGCCAGCGCCAGGCCGCCGTGCCAGTGGCCCACCATGGAAGTGGCGAAGTTGATCATGCGCCGCGCCACGCCCCCGTGGGTGAGGAAATTGCCCGCCAGGATGAAGAACGGGATGGCCATGATCTCGAACTTCTCGATGCCGGTAAACAGCTTGAGCGCCACCGATTCGATCGGCACCTCGGTCATGGTGAACAGGAAGGTCAGTACTGTCAGGCCGAGCGAGATGGAGATCGGCATGCCGGTCAGCATCAGCGCCAGCAGCAGCACGAAGATAATCATGGCGTTCATGCTTTGGCTCCTTTTTCTTCAGCCTTCAATTCGTCTTCCAGGCCCTCGACGTGCGAGTGGTCGTGTTTCGGCAGTTCGCCGGTGCGCACGAAGGCCACCATCACCTGCAGGAAGCGGAAGCACATCAGGTAGGAACCCAGCGGCACGGCCAGGTAGACCAGCCACATCGGCACTTCCAGGTCGGCCGAGGTCTGTTCGGTGTGGCCGATTTCCCACACGAAGGTGGCGCCCAGGGTGCCGACGATGCCGGTAAACAGCGCGCCGGCCAGCAGGCCGAAGATGACGAACTTGTTGCGCCACGGCGTGCTCATGCGGTTGATGATGACGTCCACGCCGACGTGGATGCCGGTCCGCACGCCGTAGGCGGCGCCGAACTTGGCCATCCACACGAACATGTAGATGCACAGCTCTTGCGCCCAGCTGGTGTTGATTTGAATCAGGGCGTCTTGCAGGCCGGGAATCGGCAGCCCTGACAGGTAGCGGTGCACCACCGCCACGAAAATGATGAAAGTGGCCAGACCCATCAGGGTCGCGATCAGCCATTCTTCCAGGTGGTCCAGGAATTTCATGGTCGAGATCTTTCCAGAGAAAGCGAGATAGGGGAAAGCGGCGGCGGCAGAACGCCGCCCCGCTCAGAGCCGCTGGGTGCTGTTACTTGGCAGCTTCTTTGTTGATGGCCTGGATCAGATCCTTGCCGATGCGGCCTTCCATGTCCTTCTGGACCGGCAGCAGCACCTTGCGCCATTCAGCTTGTTCCTTGGCGCTCAGGGTGTAGATTTCCGTCTTGCCGGCCTTCTTGATCGCTTCCATGGCCAGGTCGTTATCGCGCTGGGCGATGGCTTTCTCGAAGGTGGTGGCGTCGCGCATCGCGGTTTCCAGCGAGGTGCGGATGTCGGCCGGCAGGCCGTCCCAGAACTTCTTGTTGACGATCACGGCATAGCCCAGGTAGCCATGGTTGGACACGGTCACGTGCTTCTGCACTTCATGCATCTTCTGGGTGTACATATTCGACGGCGGATTCTCGGTGCCGTCCACCACGCCGGTCTGCAGCGCCTGGTAGACCTCGGAGAAGGCCAGCACCTGCGGGTTGGCGCCCAGCGTGCGCATCTGCGCGTCCAGCACCTTGGACGACTGAATGCGCATTTTCAGGCCCTTGAAGTCGGCCGGGGTGCGCAGCGGCTTGTTGGCCGACATCACCTTGAAGCCGTTGTCCCAGTACGCCAGGCCGGTGATGCCCTTGCTTTCCAGTTTCTTCAGCAAGCCCTTGCCGATCGGGCCTTCGGTCACGTTGTACAGCGCGGTCTTGGTGGGGAAGATGTACGGCAGGTCGAACGCTTCGAATTCCTTCACGCCCAGCGGGCCGAACTTGGCCAGCGACGGCGCCAGCATCTGCACCGCGCCCAGCTGCAGCGCTTCCAGTTCTTCCTTGTCCTTGTACAGCTGGCTGTTCGGGTACAGCTCGACCTTCACACGGCCATTGGTGGCTTTTTCCGCCAGTTGCTTGAAGCGCTCGGCGGCCTGGCCCTTCGGCGTGTCGGTGGCCACCACGTGGCTGAACTTGATGACGATAGGGGCTTGCGCGAAGGCGCTGAAGCTGGCGACGGCGCATAGCGCGGCCAGGGTGGCTTTCAGTTTCATGTGGGGTCTCCCGAGGGGTTAAAGTACATTATTATGGGTGCCATATCAGTTTGTAACATTCGTACGATACACGGCAACTGTGGAAAACCACAATAGCTGGCGACACATGAAAGTCTGATGCTCCGCCCCATGACCTCCGCCACCGACCGCCCGCCGCGTCCGCACTTCACCAACCCGGTGCGCTGGCTGCTGCCGGTGGTGCTGGTGCTGTTCTTCCTGGCCGTGCTGATCTGGCTGCCGTGGCAGGCGCGCCAGATGGAAAGCAGCGAGCGCCAGGAACAGCTGATTGCCGACACCTTGTGGGTGGAGCAGACCATCCGCTTCCAGCTGGGACGCCACGAAGAGGCCATGCGCACGCTGAGCGGCGAGATCGCCGCCGGCCATCTGAGCCCGAAACAATTGCATGCGCGATTGGTACAACTGTTGCAAACAGGACACGAAATCCGCCGCGTGATGTGGGTGCTGCCGGACGGCTCGGTGGCCGCCACCAGCGATCCGGCCACGGCGCCCTCGGCCCAGTCCGGCCTCGGTCCGCACTCGCGCGCCGCCGCCGAGCACGCGCGCCTGGCCCGCAAGCCCATCTACAGCCAGCCCGAGCTCCTGCCCGGCGCCAGCAAGCCCGGCCTGGACTACCACTACCCTGTATACAGTGGCGAGCGCTACCTCGGCACGCTGGTGGCGCACTATTCGCTGGCCACCGTGCTCGACGAGCTGGTGCCGTGGTGGTTCGCCCAGGACAACCAGATCACCCTGCTCGACCGCGACGACAAGGTGCTGGCGCGCCGCTCGGCCGCCGGCGCCGGCCACGGCGTCTACACCCACAAGCGCGCGCTGGACCTGCCCGGCACCTCGGTGACGCTGCTGACCGACAGCGTCAAGAGCGAGCCGCGCCTGCTGCCCAACCTGCTGGTCGGCTCGGTGATCGTGCTGTCGCTGGCCTTGCTGTGGAGCCTGCTCGCGCTGTGGGGCCACATCTCGCGCCGCCTGGCCGCCGAGGGCGCGCTGCGCCAGCAGATGACCTTCCGCACCGCGATGGAAAATTCGCTGGTGACCGGCTTGCGCGCGCGCGACCTGGAAGGCCGCGTCACCTACGTCAACCCGGCGTTCTGCCAGATCGTCGGCTACCCGCCGGAAGAGCTGATCGGCAAGCTGCCGCCTATGCCCTACTGGGCGCCGGAAGTGATGAGCGAATACCAGCACCGCTTCGCCGAAGTACTGGCCGGCAACGTCACGCCGCAGTTCGAAACCATTTTCCAGCGCGCCACAGGCGAGCGGGTGCCGGTGCTGATTTTCGAGGCGCCGCTGGTCGACAACAACGGCAAGCAGACCGGCTGGATGGGCTCCATCCTGGACATTTCGGACCGCAAGCGCATTGAAGAGCTGAACCGGCAGCAGGAACAGAAGCTGCAGACCAGCGCGCGCCTGGCCACCATGGGCGAGCTGGCCTCGATGCTGGCGCACGAGCTGAACCAGCCGCTGGCGGCCATTTCCAGCTACACCACCGGCGCCCTGAACGTGATGCAGCGCGCCGAGGACACCGGCCAGCCGCTCGACGGCGGCCTGCTGCGGCCGGCCTTGCAGCAGGCCGGTGCGCAGGCCCAGCGTGCCGGCCAGATCATCCGCAGCGTGCACCAGTTCGTGAAGAAGCGCGCGCCGGAGCGGCGCGAAGTGGCGGTCCAGTCACTGCTGGACGGCATCGAAGCGCTGATCGAACTACAGGCGCGGCAGAGCTATGTCGCGCTGCAGGCCGATATCCCGGCCGCGCTGCCGCTGGTGCTGGCCGACCGCGTCATGATAGAACAGGTGCTGCTGAACCTGACCCGCAACGGCATCGAAGCCATGGCCCAGGTGCCGCCCGAGCGCCGCCTGCTGCGCGTGCGCGCCAGCCACGACGCGGCGGCCGCGCAGGTGATGGTGGAAGTGATCGACCAGGGCCACGGCATCCCGGACGACGTGGCCGAGCGCCTGTTTGCGCCCTTCTTCTCCACCAAGGCCGAAGGCATGGGCATGGGTTTGAGCATTTGCCGCACCGCGATAGAATTCCATGGCGGCACGCTGGTGCACAAGGCCAACCCGGCCGGTGGCACCATTTTCGCATTCACGCTGCCGGCCGCCGGCGCGCATTAAAACAACAGGGGACTTAACTATGCTGCATATCGTGGACGACGAAGCCGTAGTGCGCGACTCGCTTTCCTGGCTGGCCTCGTCGCGCGCCATCGCCGCCACCGCTTACGCCAGCGCGGCCGACTTCCTGGAGTGGACCGAGCGCGCCGCCTTCGACCCGCAGGGCGACTGCGTGCTGCTGGACGTGCGCATGCCCGACATCAGCGGCGTGGCCGTGTTCGACCAGCTGGCCGCGCGCGGCCTGACGCAGCGCCTGCCGGTGATCTTCCTGACCGGCCACGGCGACGTGCCGATGGCGGTCGACACCCTCAAGCGCGGCGCCTTCGACTTTTTCGAAAAGCCCTTCAACGACAACCAGCTGATGGACCGGGTGCAGGAAGGCCTGGCCAACTCGCGCCAGGCAAGCGCCTCGGCCGCCGTGCACGCGCGCCTGGCCACGCTGTCCACGCGCGAGCGCGAAGTGCTGGACCTGATCCTGGCCGGCAAGATGAACAAGGTAGTGGCCGATCAGCTCGGCATCAGCATGCGCACGGTGGAAGTCCACCGCGCCCACATCTTCGACAAGATGCAGGTCAAGACCGCTGTCGAACTGGCCGGCCTGCTGAAATAATTCGCGCCGCAGCGGCGCCCGCCTGCCTTGCCGAAAAATTACTTTACCACTTATATAACTGCTGATATTATTTCCCCATGAAACCTGGACTTGGAACCCAATTGCGCCATCTGATCGACCTGCTGGACGGGGCGGTAGGCGCCGCCTACGAGGAAGCGGGGCTGGCTTACCGGCCGCGCTACACGCCGGTGATGCGCGCGCTGATGCAGGGCGAGCCGCGCACCATCGGCCAGATCGCGGAAGCGGCCGGCATCACGCAGCCGGCCGCCACCCAGACCATCGCGCTGATGCTCAAGGCCGGGCTGATCGCATCCGAGCCCGGTGCGCTCGACGGCCGCCAGAAGATGATCAGCCTGAGCGCGCAAGGCCAGGCGCTGCTGCCGCAGCTGCAGCAGTGCTGGCAAGCCACGGCGGCGGCGGCGCGCAGCCTGGACGCCGACCTGCCCTACCCGCTGTCGGAAACGCTGGCCCACGCCATCGCTGCGCTGGAGCGGCAACCGTTCGGCGCGCGCATCCGCGCCGCCCGCAACGCGGACACCGAAAGCGGCCCCGAAAAACAAGCCGGCCACCAGGAGGCATCATGAACGCTACGCAGCACGCTGTTCCAACTTCCCCCGCACCGTCCGCCGGCCTTGGCGCGCGCGTCGCGCGCTGGCCGCTGACCCGCATCCTGCTGGCCACGCTGGCCATGGTGCTGCCGGTGGCGGCGGTGCTGGTGTTTGCGCATGTGGCGCTGGAAAAATCCATGCGCGTGGCGTGGCCGCAGTTGCTGGCCGCCGCGCTGTGCGTGCTGGGCTACCGCCTCTACGTGGCGAAAATCGAAAAGCGCGTGCCGGACGAACTGGCCCTGGCCGGCGCCGCGCGCGAGACCGCCACCGGCATCGCCTGGGGGACGGCCCTGTCGCTGGGGGTGATAGGCGCGCTGGCGGCGGCCGGCGCCTTCCAGGTGGTGGGCAACAATGGCTGGCCCGCCCTCTTCAAGCCGGTGGCCGAACTGGTGCTGGTGGCCGTGTTTGAAGAACTGCTGTTCCGCGCCATGCTGCTGCGCATCCTGCAAAACGCCCTGGGCACGCGCTGGGCACTGGCAATGTCGTCGTTCGTCTTCGCGCTGGCGCATTTCCCGAACGACGGCGTCAGCGCGCTCGGCCTGGTGATCACCGTGGCCGCCGGCGTGATGTTCGGCGCCGCCTACCTGAAGACGGGCCGCCTGTGGCTGGCCGCCGGCCTGCACTTCGCCTGGAACTTCATCACCGGCACCGTGTTCTCGCTGCCGGTGTCCGGCGGCGCAGCCAAAGGCTGGATCATCGGCCGCCTGAACGGGCCGGAATGGCTCAGCGGCGGCAGCTACGGCCTGGAGGCGTCGGCCGTCACGCTGCTGGCCGTCGTTGCCGTTACCGTACTGCTGGCGCGCCAGCCGGCCGCCGGCACGGTGGCCTGATCCG
Organism: Massilia sp. NBRC 108631; assembly: GCF_059704565.1. NCBI lineage: Bacteria > Pseudomonadati > Pseudomonadota > Betaproteobacteria > Burkholderiales > Oxalobacteraceae > Massilia > Massilia sp. NBRC 108631. Next base: position 7,953 of record NZ_BAAKJE010000261.1, on the reverse strand, counting down.
CAAGCTTGCGGCGGCCTACCGGCCCAGCCGCTCCAGCTTGGCCACGCTCAGGTCGAGCACCTTCATGCCGAAGCTGCCGAAATTGATCTGCGCGCGGCAATTGGCGCCGCTGCCTTCGATGTTGACGATCACGCCTTCGCCGAACTTGCCGTGCGAGACGGATTCGCCGATGCGCCAGCCGCTGCCGCCGCCCGACTTCTGCGCCATGCGCTGGGCCAGCGCGTTGTCGCTGCCCAGGTTCAGCGGCGCCTCGTCCCACGCGGATTTCTTGTTGGCGAACCAGTGCGACTGCACCTTCGGCGACAGCCATTTCAGGGACTCTTCCGGCAGCTCGTCGAAGAAGCGCGACTTCATGTTGTAGCGGGTCTGGCCGTGCAGCATGCGGGTCTGCGAGAAGCACATGTACAGGCGCTTGCGCGCGCGCGTGATGGCCACGTACATCAGGCGCCGTTCCTCTTCCACGCCGCCGTCCTCCTTCGAGCTGCTTTCGTGCGGGAACAGGCCCTCTTCCAGGCCCGTGATGAAGACGTTGTCGAATTCCAGCCCCTTGGCCGAGTGCACCGTCATCATCTGCAGCGCATCCTGCCCGGCTTGCGCCTGGTTGTCGCCCGCCTCCAGCGAAGCGTGCGACAGGAAGGCCGACAGCGGCGACATGACGGTGGCCAGCGGCGCGTCCGCGTCCAGGATCTCGATACCGTCTTCATTGACGATGGGTGCGCCGGCCTGCGCGTCCGCGCGCGGGCCCAGGTGTGCGGGCGCACCCTGGCCGTAGCCTTCTTCTGACACAAACTGCGTGGCCGCGCTGACCATCTGCTCCAAGTTCTCGATGCGGTCCGCGCCCTCTTTCTCGGTGGCGTAGTGGGTCAGCAGGGTACTGCCCTCCAATACCACGCGCACCAGTTCGGGCAGCGCCATCTGCTGCGTTTCAAAGCGCATGCCTTCGATCATCTTGACGAAGCCGGCCAGCGAAGTGCCGGCCTTGCCCGTCATATAGGGCACCGCCGCGTACAGCGAGATGCCGTACTGCTGCGCCGCGCCCTGCAGGTTCTCGATGGTGCGCACGCCGATGCCGCGCGTGGGGAAGTTCACCACGCGCAGGAAGGCCGAGTCGTTGTGCGGATTGTCCATCAGCTGCAGGTAGGCGATGGCGTGCTTGACCTCGGCGCGCTGGAAGTAGCGCAGGCCGCCGTACACGTGGTACGGAATGCCGGCAGAGAACAGCGCGTGCTCGATCACGCGCGACTGCGCGTTGGAGCGGTACAGCACCGCGATCTCGCTGCGCGAGGCGCCTTCGCCGATCAGGCTCTTGGTCTCCTCGATGATCCACTGCGCTTCCTGCAGGTCCGAACTGGCTTCGTATACGCGCACCGGTTCGCCGTGCCCGGCGTCGGTGCGCAGGTTCTTGCCCAGGCGCTTGCTGTTGTTGGCGATCAGCATATTGGCCGCATCCAGGATGTGGCCGTGCGAGCGGTAGTTCTGCTCCAGCTTGATCAGGTTCTTGACGTTGAACTCCTGCTCGAAGGCGCGCATATTGCCCACGTTGGCGCCGCGGAAGGCGTAGATGCTCTGGTCGTCGTCGCCCACCGCGAACAGCGCGCTGCTGCCCTGGCTCTGCCCCTGGCCGGACAACAGCTTCAGCCATTTGTACTGCAGGTCGTTGGTATCCTGGAATTCGTCAACCAGGATGTGCTTGAAACGCTGCTGGTAATGCTCGCGCAGCGGCTGGTTGCGGCTCAGCAGCTCGTAGCTGCGCAGCAGCAGTTCGGCAAAATCCACCACCCCTTCGCGCTGGCACTGGTCGTCGTACAGGCCGTACAGCTCCACCATCTTGCGTTCGTTGGCGTCGTAGGCTTCCACGTCGGCGGCGCGCAGGCCGGCGTCCTTGGCGCTGTTGATGAAGTACATCACCGACTTGGCGGGGAATTTCTCGTCGTCGATGTTGAAGGCTTTCAGCAGGCGCTTGATGGCCGACAGCTGGTCCTGCGAATCGAGGATCTGGAAGGTCTGCGGCAGCGCCGCGTCGCGGTAGTGCGTGCGCAGCAGGCGGTTGCACAGGCCGTGGAAAGTGCCGATCCACATGCCGCGTGTATTGATCGGCAACATTGCCGACAGACGCGTCAGCATCTCCTTCGCGGCCTTGTTGGTGAACGTTACCGCCAGGATGCCGGCCGGCGAGACCTGGCCGGTCTGGATCAGCCAGGCGATGCGGGTGGTCAGGACGCGGGTCTTGCCGGAGCCGGCGCCGGCCAGGATCAGCGCGCTCTGGGCCGGCAGCGTGACGGCGGCAAGTTGCTCGGGATTGAGGTTGTGGAGGAGATTTTGCATCCCGTGATTATACCGGGGCAGGCTGCGCCCCGGTATAAAACACTGGATATCCAATCAGCCCTTGGGCGCCGGCACGGCCTCGGCACGGCCGCTGCGCACGGCTTCCTGGATCATGGCGCGGACGGCCTCGTCGGCCTCGCGGCTCAGGCGGCCCTGCTCGCGGCCCAGCTCCCCCATCTTCTGGCCCAGCTCCCGCATCGGCTTGCTGGCTTCGCGCATTTGCGCGCTCAGTGCTTGCATGGGCGCTTTTCTGGCGGCCATCTCGGCGTGCGCTTTCGCAAATTCGGCGGTGAGTTCCTTCATTTGCTGCTTGAACGGCTCCATTTGCGTTGTCAGCGCGTCCATTTCACGCTGCAGCGTTTCACGATCGGCGCCGGCAGCACCGGCGTCGCGGCTGCGCTCCATTCTGCGCGCCACGGCTTCCATCTTGCGTGCCACGGCTTCCTGCTGCCGCGCGACCTGCTCGATCTTGTCGTGCTGCACGCCGCGCCCGGCGCGCTCGGACTGCTCGGACGCGGCGCGCATCTTCTCGCTCAGCGCTTCCATGGCTTTGTTGTGCTGCTCCATGGCTTTGTTGTGCTCCTTCATTTGCAGGTTCAGCGCATCGGCCGGCGCCCAGGCGGCGCTGGCCTTGGCCAGCAAGGCGGGATCCTTGATCAGCCAGGCCTGGTTGCCGTCGCGGTACCAGATGAAGTCACCCTTCACGGCGTCCTCCAGCCGGCTCAATTCCGCCATGTCGCCACGGCCGGAGTAGATCGCGGTATAGCCGTCGCCACGCTTGATGCCGTAGGCATCCTTGGCCTTGTCGTTCATGGTCAGGCGTCCGAAGTTCATGCGGACGCGTCCCGGCGCACGCGCCGAAGGCTCGCCGGACAGCATGGGCGCTGGCGGCGCCGCTGCGGCTGCGGGGGCGGCCGGCGCAGCGGGGGCGGCTACGGCGGCCGGGGCAGGCGCTGGCGCCGGGGCAGGCGCAGGAGCCGGCGCCGGACGGGCTGCAGGCGCGGGAGCCGGCGCAGGTGCAGGTGCAGGTGCAGGCGCAGGCGCCGGACGCGCTTCGGGCGCGGCCGGCACCTGCGGCTTGGCGGCGGCCGGCGGGTCCAGCATGGCCAGGACGGGCGGCGGAACAGGCACCATCCTGGCCGGGACGGCGGGCACGGCCGGGACGGCCGGCGCATCGAGGGCCGGCGCCGGCGGCACGGCCGGCGGCTGCGGCGCGGCGTGGGCGTACAGCACGGCGCAGGCGGTGCACAGGCCGAACAGGGGCGCGGCAATCTTCCAGCTCAGCGGCTGGCTGTCTGGGCGGACCAGGCGTTTAATACGGGACATGAGGTTTCCTCCTTGAGCCCCCAGCGCAGGCTGGGGGGTGGCGAACTGGAAGCGGTCCAGTTCGGACAGTGCAAGGGCCAGGCGCCGCGGTTCGCCGAGCGTGCTTGCGGCTAAATCATCTGCAATCTGCTCCCGCTCGTCGCGGATGTGCCGGGACAGCATCCACACGCTCGGGTGGTAAAACAACAAAATCTCGATGGCGCTCTGGACCAGGTTGACCAAGTAGTCGTGGCGCTTGATGTGGGCCAGTTCGTGCGCCAGCAGCGCTTCCAGCAGGCCGGCCGGCATGCCGGTGAGCAAGGACGCCGGCACCAGCACCACCGGCTTCCAGCAGCCGGCCGTCATGGGCGAGTCCAGGTGTTCGGCCACCGCCAGGCGCACCGGGCGGTTCAGGCCGAGGCGCAGCGCCAGGCGGTCCAGGCGCTGCTGCCATTGGAGGTTGGGCGCCTGCCGCGCTTCCAGGGTGCGCTCGCGCACCCACATCAGGCCGAGCGACAAGCGCAAGGTCATGAACGCGGCGCCGCTGGCCCACAGCAGCACCAGCCAGGGCAGCTGCCGCTGCAGCATGTATTGCCAGGAGATCAGCCAGCCGTCCTCCATCAGCACTGGCATCGCCACGGCGGCGCCGCCCAACGCGCCGGAGCCGGCCATCAGCAGCACGGCAGGGTCTGCGGCGGGCGCGGCGCCGGCCGCGTCCAGCACGCGCCAGACGATGCCGGCCAGTGGCAGCGCGGCGCACAGCAGCAAGGCGGCGCACGCTACCGCGTAGCGCGCCTGCGGGCGGGCGTTGCGCAACAGTTGCAGGGCCAGCGACGCCGCCCAGCCGATCAGCAGGCCCTGCCAGACGAAATGAAGCAGCGACCAGCCTATGGCGGGCATCAGCAGGGACAGCAACTCGGCCATGAAAGACTCCTTGAAATATGCAATGTAGATTAAATGATCTAGAACGCACTGTCTAGAATTTTTTTTCTACTTCCAGCCGCGCAGGTGGCGGGGCGGAGCATCAAGGTAGCGCGTAGTGCGCGGCGGTGCGGGGGATTTGCGACAGAATGCCGCCTGCGCGGTGCAGGCGGCGGAATGGCGGGGAAACTGCGGCGCTTAGAATTCGACCACGGAACGGATCGATTCGCCGGACTTCATCAGGTCGAAGCCCTGGTTGATGTCTTCCAGCTTGAGCTTGTGGGTGATCAGGTCATCGATGTTGAGCTTGCCTTCCATGTACCAGTCGACAATCTTCGGCACATCGGTGCGGCCGCGCGCGCCGCCGAAGGCGGAACCCTTCCACACCCGGCCGGTGACCAGCTGGAACGGACGGGTGGAAATCTCCTGCCCGGCCGCCGCCACGCCGATGATGATGGACTGGCCCCAGCCCTTGTGGCAGCACTCCAGCGCCTGGCGCATGGTGGTGGTGTTGCCGATGCATTCGAAGCTGTAGTCGGCGCCGCCGTCGGTGAGCTGGACGATGGCGTCCACCACGTTGTCCACCTTGGTCGGGTTGACGAAATGCGTCATGCCGAACTTGCGCGCCATCTCTTCGCGCGCCGGGTTGATGTCGACACCGATGATCTTGTCGGCGCCGACCATCTTGGCAGCCTGGATCACGTTCAGGCCGATGCCGCCCAGGCCGAACACCACCACATTGGCGCCCGCCTCCACCTTGGCGGTAAACAGCACCGCGCCCACGCCGGTGGTGACGCCGCAGCCGATATAGCAGACCTTGTCGAACGGCGCGTCAGAACGGATCTTGGCCAGCGCGATTTCCGGCACCACGATGTAGTTGGAGAAGGTGGAGGTGCCCATGTAGTGGAAAATGGGCTTGCCGTCGATGGAGAAACGGCTGGTGGCGTCGGGCATCAGGCCGCGCCCCTGGGTCGAGCGGATCGACTGGCACAGGTTGGTTTTTTGCGACAGGCAGAATTTGCACTGGCGGCATTCCGGCGTGTACAGCGGAATGACGTGGTCGTCCTTCTTCAGCGTTTTCACGCCGGGGCCGACGTCCACCACCACGCCGGCGCCCTCATGGCCGAGAATGGCGGGGAAAATGCCTTCCGGGTCGGCGCCGGACAGGGTGTAGTAATCGGTGTGGCAAATGCCGGTGGCCTTGATCTCCACCAGCACTTCACCCTCGCGCGGGCCGCCCAGTTCCACTTCCTCGATGGTCAGCGGAGCGCCGGATTGCCATGCCACGGCTGCTTTGGTTTTCATGCTTGTTTCCTGTGTCTCATTAAACGGGATAACCCGCATGATAACAAGGAATGCAAGATTACACCGGCAACAAGCCCGCCCCCGCCGTCCGCCGTTCGTTCCACAGGCGGCGCAACTGGCCGGCCAGCCGCAGCGGCTCGAGCGGCTTGGCAATGATGCCGGCCGCGCCGGCCGCCACGTAGCGCGCCACGTCGGCGGCCGACACCAGGCCGGTGACGAACATGGCCGGGGTGTAGCACAGGTGCGGCATGCGGCGCAGCTGCGCCAGCGTGGCCACGCCGTCGCTGCCCGGCGCCTGCACGTCCAGCAGGATCAGGTCGGGCTGGAAATCGGCCGCCACCAGCAGCGCGTTGCTGCCGGAGCCGCAGTCGCGCACCTGGAAATGGCCGATCACTTCGAGCGCCATCTTGGCCACCCCGCGCACGTGCGGGTCGTCCTCCACGTAGAGGATGCTGCTAAGCTCGCCGCTCATGTTGTCTCCTCCTGCATGGCCACCGGCTCGATGCCCAGCATGTGGGACACGGTGCGCCACAGCTGGCGCGGGGAGGTCCAGGGCTTGGGCAGGAAGGCGTGCGCCTGCGTGCGCAGGCCGGGATGGCGCGCCGAGTACAGCAGCACCGGGGTGCTCTCCTGCTGCTGCCGCAGGCGCTGCAGCAGCTCGGTGCCGTCGCCGTCCGGCAAGTCGGGGTCCAGCACCACCAGCGCGAAGCTGGCCTGCTCCACGGCGCGCACCGCGTCGGCCAGCGTGGCCGCGTGGTGCACTTCGGTTTCCGGCACCAGCAGCGTGGCCAGCACCAGCGCCGAATCGCCGTCGCCGTCGACGTGCAGCACGCGCGGCACTTCCTGGTACTCGGCCGCCAGCTCTTCCAGGACGCCGTCCAGGGTGTTCAAATCGTCTTTCATGGTGTTCTCCGCCCGCAGCCATGGGCTGCAGTTTGCTTGAATTCAGGATGCAAGGTCGGCGGAGCTGGGCCGAAATTCAGATACAGCGGCAGGGAAAGGGCGCGCTGAATGGGGAAAGCGAGCGGGGGCGGTTCAGGACCCCGGGCTATGGCGGTAGTTTAGCGTATTTCCGAAAAGAAGCAGATCTTATTTTTTCAGCCGTGTATTAAAAGCAGCATGCAAGCCATTCAATGTTTCCTCGGCGGTCAGCAACTGGTCGGCGATTTCATTGATCTTGCGGCGGCTGGAACGGGCATGGTCGCGCAGCACTTCGAAGGCGGTGTTGCGGTCGGTCTGGAATTTGCACATCAGCAGGCCCACGGCCAGGCTGGTTTCGCGCCCGGCGGCCAGCGCGGCGTTCAGATTCAGTTCGGTGCGCCGCAGCTGGCGGATCTCGTCGGCCCGCGCCAGGCCGGCTTCGAATGCCGGCATCAGGTGCTGCTCGTCCACCGGCTTGACCACGAAGCCCACCGCGCCGTAGGCGGCGGCCTGCTTGGCGGCGTCGCTGTCGCCGCGGCCGGACAGGAACATGAACGGCACCGACGTGTTGCGGTTGAGCTGCTTGGCCAGTTCCAGGCCGGACATGCCGGGCATGTGGATGTCGAGCAGGGCCATGTCCGGCTCGCGCTCGGCCACCTGGGCCAGCGCCTGGTCTGCCGAATAGGCCAGCACCGTGTCGTAGCCGGCATGGCCCAGCACTTCGCTGAGGAAGGCGGCCAGCAACTGGTCGTCGTCGACGATGAGTATCAGGCGCTTCGCCGGGGTGGGTGCATTCATGGTCGCAACCTTGAGCGGAAGATAATGCGACCGATTATAAAACGATCACGCCGCGCTGGAGCGAATTTCTTCGTGCCCGGCCTGGGCGGTGAACAAGGCGTTGAAATCGCGCACGGCCCGGGCCGGGTCCGGCGCCATGTAGACGCCGCTGACGCAGGCCACCATCTGCACTCCGCGCGCCACCAGCGGCGCGGCGTTGTGCGGCGTCATGCCGCCGATGACCACGCGCGGCAGCCCGATGCGCCGGCGCGCTTCGTCCAGGATGGCCGGCTGGGTGGTGACGGCGTACTGCTTCACGCGCGACGGGTAGAAGCCGCCGAAGGCGGCGTAGCTGGCGCCGGCGTCCTGCGCGTCCAGCGCCAGCTGCATGTCGCCGTA